>JACDCK010000106.1 GCA_013817595.1 Pyrinomonadaceae bacterium
GTGGGAATCATGCTTAGGCGCAGAGTGGGTCTTGATGGGTCAGAACCGCCGGATTTGCAGCCCGCAAAAACTGTGAAGGCGGCAATTAGCACCAGGCTCAAGAAGAAGCGCATCAGTGTCATTGTTAGTTCTTACGGTACGCTTTGCGGCGATTCTTTTTGAACTTGGTGCACGATTCCTTTCGAGCGGAGGATCGATTCAGCCTCTGCGAAATAATCGCGCACGTCAGCCTGGGCACGAATCCAATCCAGGTATCGTGCGATGCCGGTTTCCAAATCCACTTCAGGCGTGAAACCGAGCGAGCGAATCCGCGTGATGTCCGAGATCAGGTGACGCATCTCACCAGGACGAAACTCGCCCGGAGTCGTTGGTTCGATATGAATGTTCAGAGCATCGGAGATCAGTCGGGCGACTTCGCGAATAGTCGCGGCTTTGCCGCTGCCGACATTAACGGCCAGTCCGTCGAGCTTGTCTGTCGTGGCCGCGAGCAGGTTAGCTCGGGCGATGTCTTCGACAAAGCAGAGATCGCGAGTCTGATAGCCATCCTCGTACATTAGGGGCGCCTGATTGTTTAATAGCCTGGTGCAGAAGATGGCGATGACGCCCGTATACGGATTGAAGATCGACTGGCGTGGGCCATACGTGCATGAGTATCGCAACGCAACTGCCGGAATGCCTGTCTGCCGCGCCCACGTCAGGACGAGACGCTCTTGATCGACTTTCGTAATGGCGTACACCGTTTCCCCGCCAATCGGAGCCTCTTCAGGCGTCGGTGTGGAAGTAGTTTCTGAGCCACATTGCGGGCAGTGGACTGAGAAATCTCCGGAGCTGAGTTGTTCGACCCCGCGGACTTTGGGAAAGACCAGCCCGTGTTGGGGACAACTTGCTGCACCTTCGCTGTAAACGGCTTGCGAGGAGGCGACCACTACCTTCTTCACAGGCAAAGATTCATCGCGAATGACCTCGAGCATCTGGGCAGTGCCAAAGCTGTTGACTTCAACAAACTTTCCGATTTCTGGCATGTACCCGCCATAGGCGGCTTCATGAAAGACAACATCGATATCGCGCAACGTCGCGGTTATGGTTGTCCGATTGCGAATGTCGGCCTCAACGAACTCACCTGTTGCAGGTATCCAGGAGGGCTTACCGTTCCGATGGGTTTGCGGCTCAAGATTGTCGAGAATGCGTACGAACCAGCCTTCCCGAATCAACAGGTCAGCGATGTGTGATCCAATCAGTCCGGCTCCACCTGTTATCAGTGCTCGCATGCTTCTATCCAAGTAATCACAATCCGTCGATTCCGCTACCTAAAGCGAAGTTTCCTTTTGAGTTTGCCCCGTCAATTGGAGGCGCAGACTGCGCGCCAGTAGTTCGATCCCAAGGAGCATTGCGAAGGGCAGATAGATGGCGGTGTTCAACCAAAACATCTGTTCAGGCTTGTCGCCCAGCCAGCTCCGGTAAAGAACAAAACTCGCGGCAGTAAGATAAAACAGCGATGGGAGTGGCACAAAGCACAGAAACGGGGCGAGCCACGCAAAATACCAGGAGAAGTGTGGCGCGAAGAGCACGATACCAACGGTTGCAAGGATGCAGGCCCTCTTAATATAGCTGTGAACATGCTGTTCCTCCTTGAAGAGTGACCAGGTGGAAATACCAGTCATTGTCATGAGAGCGAAGATCAGGAATGCTGTCGTGGGAACGCTTGCGCCGCCGACAAGCTTACGCGCCACGCTCAAGATATAGAATTGCTCGCCGCTTGCCACACCTTGTTCCGTTACGTAGCCAGGCAAAAATCCCAGCACCGAGAGGGGGCCAACGCTCAGATAGGGTAGGTAGGCAACCACAACCGTGATTGCAAACGCCAACGGCATCTTCCAGCTCCAGCGTTTGTAAAGCACCGGAAACAGGACTAGAGGGAAGAGCTTTACGAGAGTGGCGCAGGCCAGGGTGATTCCGACCAAGGCTTCGGCGTTTCGGCGTCGTGACAACAACGCAAGCGTGATTAATGCTATGGCCACAGCATCGACATGACCGCTGCCTGCAAACTCCCAAACGATCAAAGGATGCCACGCGTAAATCAAAACGCGCTGTCGCGACAAACCGAATGAAGCGAGTAACTGAGCCAGCGCCCAGATCGCGACGGCCTCAAAGGCCAACATCGTTGCCTTCATCCACGTCACGGATTCGCTTATGCGAGTCGTCACAAAATAGACCGCCTGGGCGGCTGGAGGATAGATTGTTCGTGCATAATCGCGGCGGTTAATCTTTGGATAAATCTTGTCATCACGAAGCGGGGCCAATGATGGGTCGGCGGGAATATGGCGGTAGGGATTGATGCCCGCAGCCTGTACGCGGCCGTCCCATACGTATCGGTAAATGTCGTCCGAGATGTAGGGCGGCGAAAACAGGATGCTGAGACGAAAGAGGACGGCGAAGAGAATTACGATCAGGAAGAGCGATCCAGCTGGTAGTGCTCGCAAGATCACCCAAGAGGCGACAAAGTAAAGTATCACCTGGCAGGCAGCAAGTTTGAGGAACCAAAGTATATCCTTCGTGCCTTCTGCTCGAAGACCAACGCGGTAAAGCACAAGCGACGTCACACCAACTACTACAAGCGCGACCGTGATCCACTTTAGGTTCGAGCTCGTGGAAGTAGGAAACGGTGATTCCATTAGATCGTGGTACGTGCGGCCAGCTCCGGGAATACGCGCCGTGATTCGATGAGCGTAGCAAGGTATTCTCGCGTGTGCGGCGCGGGGTAATTACCGTCCCGCCGACGCGACAAGAACAACTCTTCGCAAAGTTGATTGAGTGTCGCGCCTTCGTCAACATCGTACCAGGGAGGAAGCAGCTCGACCTCAAGCCCGATCTCGTCAGCCCGCCCGATAGTGTGAGCTAGAACCTCGCCCGTACTCCAGGCAATTCGGTCAAACATTTGCAAATCCTATGTATCCAGCTCGGTTAGAATTTCAACTGGGGAAGGTTACCTTACGCGATATTGCGCCTACCTTGTCAACTCATGTTCGGTCTCGGATACCAGAACGACACGGCTGATGACAAGGTATTGCCCTTGTGACCTTTCACCGCATAATTGCTCCGCTCCGCTTAGCCTATCTCACTTCCTTTCTCGTTAGATCGGTTAAAGAAAGAGGTCGAGATTCCCCGGTAGCCAATTTGTGGACAGAATTTCCAGCACGCGACGTGTAGCCAACGGTAGCGAATGGGAAAGAATACAGAATGCTTGAGAATCTTCCGTGGCTGCAACCTTTGAAAAGACACTTACTTATGAAGTGCCGGACCGATGGTTTGGGGACGAGAGGTCGGAGGTTCGAATCCTCTCGCCCCGACCATATTTAATCTCAACTACTCTTTTTTGAGCAGGTTCCTTCGACTTTGAGAACCCGCGCACAGCACGCCGCCGAGGTCGGTTAGATCAAAAGTTTTTTGACTAATCGCGCCGGAAATCGCGATTTTTTCGAGACTTTGCTGCCTGAGTGTGATATATGACTGTTCGCATAGCTTTTCAATTAACGTTTCGTCGGAGGTGTTCACTAGACTATGTCGACCAAAGCCGCGACAGGCAAGAAGCGCATGACGCAGTCGGAGGTAGTTAATCACTTTGCTGAGAAGACGGGCATGAAGCGCGCACAAGTAAAGGAATTCTTTGAGGAGATCGCAAATCTCGCCACACGGGAAGTCAAATCCAATGGTGAGTTCGTGCTTCCGGGTTTTGGGAAGCTCGTTAAGTCTGAGAGAAAAGCGCGCGAGGGTCGAAATCCCGCAACAGGGGAGACAATTCAGATCCCGGCGAAGACCACTCTCAAGTTTCGTGTCGGAAAAGGCATGAAAGACACAGTTTTGCCGAAGAAATAACAGGTCGATCATTCGCTCTCTGGCTCTCATCAGATCGAAGCGCCGCCCCAGTTCATGCTTGGATGAACTAGAGCGGCGCTTACGTTTTGGGCACCTCAGTCCGCGGCCTGAACAACGAATGACCGAGGGTTCGACTAGGTGAGACCGTGAAGCATTGCAGCCCCCCTATCTGGCAGGTCAAATTATGTTAGCAAAGGACTTAACTTGACTACTCCTTCCAGAAAACATGCCCCTGTAAGAAAGTCTAGCCTTTTTCGTAAGTCTTCTATATAATTCTTTGTTTCGTTGCACAGCCGGGCAAGCAAACTGTCTGAACCACCAGCCAGCTACGCGAAAAACTGGGATTGTTAGGGTTTTGACATCTCCGGAGTTCAACGGCGCATCTAGACTGTGGTAATTATTAACCCGACGCATTCGGGCCTTAGAGGAGTGAAAAGTAATCGTGACTTTCGATAGACACTTACCGCTGGATGAGCGGATTCTGAGGATAGATCATATCCAAGCGCGCAGGTATTCAAAACTAACCGGGGTGGCCCTGGAGATCGCAACCGAGGGGATTTTGCGGCACCTTCGTGCCTGTGACCGTATGGACGTTAATCCTGACACCTCAGCGGTTCGAGAAATCATCGACGACGCATTAAATGGTCGCAGGGTTTTCGCGGAAACCACCGAACACCCGCGCGCGGCGTAATTCGAACCAGCCAGTTACAAACCGAGAGACCGCCCCTTTGAGGGTCGGTCTCTTTGATTTTGAAACGGTGCCCACGAAATCTGCTTCGGCCATTCGGTGCGGTTGACCCGAATGGCCGTCAACATGCTAACATCGCGACTCATCGGCAATGCGCCCCTGTAGCTCAGCGGATAGAGCATCTGCCTTGTCGGAGCCTTAATGGGTAAAGTCTTTATAGGAACCTATTAAGTGGACGACCCCATATGCGGGAACGCCCTGAGAGCCTCTGGTACTCAGTATCTAGCACTGAGTAAAAATCCACGGAGGATTGGGTAATCCGCAGGAAACCGCCAAGTGCTAAATACGTCGGTGGGTTCCTCAGAGACTATACGGGTCGGGACTGAGATGTCCAAGATATAGTCCAGCCAGCAAACCCGGTTTAGAGCGGGCGGTCAGGGAAAGCCTGATGCTGGAAGCTAAGCAGAGGGCCGCAGGTTCGAGTCCTGCCGGGGGCAATATTTCTCAGCTACATCAACATGTGGCGGCTATAGTTCAGTCGGTTAGAACGCTTGATTGTGGATCAAGAGGTCGTGGGTTCGAGCCCCACTAGCCGCCCCAATCCAATTCGTTAAGACGCAACATTTACAGTCAAGCCTCTTCTCTCTTCATAGGGAGAAGTGGGCTCGTTTGTGTGCCTATAGTGTGCCAGATGTAAAAATCGGGACGTTTCCGGAACTTCCAGGAGGGTATTTCTGTGGTTAATGAGAATTTGAGTCTTAAGGTGATTCTGAACTTCTATCTATCTATCTCAATTCACACATTTCTACTTCTACACTGGCTCTCAAAATACTCATAATACTCACAAATGGATCTGTGGACACGGAAAAGCGGCAAGCCCATGCCTGCCTCTCGCTTCGTTGTGAGAGTCTGACGAAAAGGTCTTCAGCCGTAGAGCATTCGTTCGAGCTGTACGGTCGCGTCAGCCTGCATGCCTGGGGCAACGTGACTGTATACATCCATTGTCAGCGTGGTTGAGCTGTGACCTAGGCGCTCGCTGACAACCTTCGGGTGCACGCCTGCTTGAAGCAAGAGTGATGCGCATGAGTGCCGCAAGCTATACAGCGAGAGTTGGCCGGACAGCTTAGCCTTGAGCAGCGCGGGCTTGAAGTGCCTTCTAACGAGGTTTCGGCGAAGGACGGGCGTTCCTTCACTGGTCGCGAATACCGTGTCTGTTCTGACGCCTAGCTTAAGCAACGCTTCGGCCTGGCTCGCGCGGTGTGCCTTCAACTGCTCGACCATGCTTGCGGGCAATACCACGGTTCGGCGGCTACCCTTCGTCTTCGTCTCTGCGTAGTACCATCCCCCGCCTGCGGCCTTGCTGTGCCACTGTAACGTGCGCTGAATGCTCACAACGCCGCTCTGTAAGTCAATGTCCGCCCATCTCAGCCCGAACGCCTCAGAAGGGCGTGCGCCGGTAGTTAGCAGGAAGGCAAATACAACACGGTACTTGCTTTCGACGGCCATTAGTCGCGCCGCCTCTTCGCGTGTAAGCGCTTGGATCTCTGCGGCCTTGTGGCGGGGCAGATCTACCGCATCGCACTGGTTAGAGTGAATCAGGTGCCACTTAACGGCCTGCTGGAGCGCTGATCGTAGAGGCGCATGAACGTGCCGGGCGGTTGAAGACGATAGTTCGCCGTAGAGCTTCTGAATATCTTCGGCGCGCAGTTGCGTCAGCCGGGTTTTGCCGATGTTTTCGTTCTTGACGTGGACGAGCTGCCATTCGTAGCCGCGAAAGGTTTGCTCGGAGACACGAGGCTTTGCCACGTCCGTCATCCAGGTATCGAGGTAGTCGCTGAGGCTGACTTTCGACTGGAAGGTAGGAATACCCAAGTCCTGCTTGCGTAGAGCATCCGTAAGCCACGCTTGAGCATTCTTCTTCACGCCGTGAACGGTATGGTTCTGATATTGGCGCCGACCATCCGTGCCGCGGCCCAGATAGATCCGGACCAGCCACGTCTTATCGCCGCGTTTGATTATTTGTCCTGCCATTTGATTTACCTCTTTTTTGCTGACTTTTGGTTTTCTTCTTGCTTGCGCAGATTTCGCCACTGTGAGGCCCGTAGCAGTGGGATGCCTGCCTCAACGCAATCAGGGCAATATCGGCTCTGCGTGGCTTTTGGGCGTCTCGTCGGATGGTAGAACTTGTGGCATTCCGAACATCCGGCTAGGACATACCGCCCGGATAGTTCGAGTAAATGGACGGCTAAGGCGCCGAATAGCCCAAACCCTGAGAGTGTTATCAGAGGTATGCGTGATTGCCATTCCATGTTTGGTCGCACTCCGCTTGCTGCCAGCCACTCGTTTATTAAGTGCGCAATGTCTGTTTTCTCGGCATTCCTCTTCTTTATTTCTTTCTTCTCAGAATAGCGCTCTCGGTAGTCAGGGTAATGCCAAGGAAGTCGGAGTGGGCCGTACCCGTATCCCGTATCGTAGAGGATCTGCCAGTCTTCACTTTTCCCGAGCAGGTTATCGTCGAGTCTCTGACTGATATTGAGAATGGACCGGGCTTGTTGCGCCCACCTAACAATGAGAACATTGCTCTGCCGCCGGATGATGAATTGATCGGTGACTTGACCGCCCCGCACTGGAAGGTAACGAGCGCAGGAAAGATTCAGATTGAATCGAAGGACGACATTCGCAAGCGCTTGGGGCGTTCAACCGACACTGGCGATCCGGTGGTGATGGCGTTTCATGAAGAGGCAGAAGAATCCGGCCTTGAACTACTAGATGAAGAAATCGCAGACGCGATATGTAATTACCGGGGCGGTCGAGAAGATTATGATCCACCATATGGACCATGGGCCACCGGCAGGCGTCGATGAGAAGCCGGGAAGATTTTTCTCGTGGTAGGGATTGAGCTTGCGCAAAGCAGAAAGAAGTGGAAGCCCTTGGAGCCGGTCAACTGAAACCGTTAAGCGGGAGCGAGAGTGTTGAGTCCAACCGAAAACGAAACCGAATCTCAGGCAATGACTGCCAACGATCTTAGAGTCTTGGTTTCTCAGCTTAATGAGGCCGTAAAGAAAGCGGCGGAAAAGGGGCTGCGCATTGAGATCCAGGCTTCAAGCGTCATAGACGTTAAAGGAACAGCTACCTTGTATCCCCTGGTGTCTGTTCGGGTGTTGGCGGAGGTTCAGTAGCGAGTTCTGATAAGAGAACAGTAAAACCCGCACGACTCTTGCCCTTCGTTTCCTCGTAAGAACAAAGCAGCGCCAGCGTGGCGATATGACCAGCAATCATGCAAGGCAGCCCCATGATATTGCCCTCAGCAGTGAATGTCTGAAACGCCGCTGCTTTGAGTGTCTCAACGTCCATCACCCGACCGTCTGGTGTTCGCAGAGTAACAACCAAGTGATAATTCTGTGGCGTCTTTTCTTTCCAGGCGCGTATTTCTTCAGCTATTGAAGAGATCGTCTGTGCGGCAGATGAGAATTCCATCCGCTCTTCTAAAGTCGGAACGCGAAAGTTTTGCATACTGTTTGCGGCATTCTTAAAGGCTTCTCCAGCGAGAGAGCGGCCTGTTTGTGCCATTATCCTTTTGAGTGCTTCATCCATTGGGGTTCAATTATCTGCCACTTGGATAGCACGCGGCAACGTCCCTCGGGCGCTGCCGGATGCTATCCAATTCTGGTACAATTGTACCCATCCCGCCGGGCATACGATTGCTCCTTACTTCAATCTAGATGAAGCGAAAGGAGGCATCGCTTTTTCAATGCCAGCTACTGATGATCCCGTAATCGGGCAATGCCGGAAATGCAAGACACAAATTTGCCAGAGTCACCCGTATGTTTGGTGCAATGTCTGCAATGAGCCAATAACGGATGAGGTTAATCGGAAGAGGAAACTTAACAGGGAAGCCAGCCCTGCCAGCGCCAGTGAACCACAACCAGGAGAGCACCCGCCGCCACCTAAACTCGTTCCCTGCCCCGACTGCAGCGGAGATATTTCGCCGCGTTCAGAAAGCTGCCCGCACTGCGGCCGATTTATTCAGTACTTTGATCGGAAACCAATCACGGTGCTGCCCGGAAAGGGCTGGTCCTGGGCCGTAACTGGCGGAATCATTCTAAGCTACCTGGTTGCGGCAGTAGTCGGAGCTTTCCTGCTATTCCTCTTTGCCGGCGTAGTAGCGGATCTAGGCAAATCGACACGTCCGTAATGGTGCCCACAAAAGCCAAAACAAGAATTCTAGCCATAAAAACAGAAAGCGGGATGGGACGCAAAAAAGCGGCAGACCCGAAAGCCTGCCGCCTGTGCGTGAGACCGTTGACGTGGAGTTACGGGGTAGCATGCGCGGCAACGCGCTTCTCGCCCTTGCGCTTCGTTGGTTTGCCAGACGGGGTGTGTTTCCGGTCCGGCGCACACGCTGCCGTCTTTCGCGCCCGGACAGTCGCTACCATAGCCGCACTGACCGCGCCGCAGCGCCATCTCGATCATTTCCGGACTGTCGTCCAGTAATGGGGTTGATATTTCGGTAACAAAGTCTCCCACAGCGTTGAAGAGCCGAGGCGCAGTCAGCGGGCTATGGAGTACGGTCGAGAGTGCCTGCGCCAACTCTGCACGCTTAGACAGGTCCAGAGAGAAACAGCCGTCCGTTAAAGCAAACAGATCGGCCAAAAGTTGCTCGTCAAAGTCCTGTGTTTCGTCATCCAGGGCTTTCCAGACGGTCACGCCTTTAATTGCCGAGGCTTTGATAAGCGCGTCCATTACAGCGTCCGTCACAAAGTCAGGGACGCCGCTTTTGTCGAACATCTGGATAATCAGGCGCGCGGCTTCTAATCGGCGCTTCTCAAGCCTTTTTTGTCCAGCGGCTAAGTCAATGGTTATAGTTTGAGAGCGGTCGCGCTTCCGGGCTACCTGCTTTGTTGCTCGTTTGGTACTCTTCTTTTGCATGAATCTGTCTCCTTTTTCGGGGTGATGG
>JACDCK010000318.1 GCA_013817595.1 Pyrinomonadaceae bacterium
CTGCCATGCGCCGCTTATTAATTGCTCTAGTTGCCCTTGCCTTTTTGCTGGTCTCGTTTCCGCTAGCGCCCTCTGACGCTCAAACGTTTCGACCTGTGGTTCGCGGCAAGCGCGGAGTGGTGGCCGGGGGTCACCCGCTCTCGGTTGAAGCAGGGATGCGCATTTTGCAGCAAGGCGGTAACGCTACGGATGCCGGCGTGGCAACAATCCTCGCTGCTTCAGTGATCGAGTTTTCCCACTTTTCGTTTGGCGGCGAGGTGCCAATTCTCATCAAGATGAAGGGTAAGGATGTCAACGTCGTCGAGGGCATGGGCCCAGCTCCGATGAAGGCCACACGTGAGTTTTTCGTCAATCGCGAGCAGAATGCAGGATCCGGCATGGCTACTATGGCAGGCGCCAAAGCAGGAGCGATTCCCTCGACTGGCCCACTGCCGGCTACCGTGCCGGCTGTTCTCGACGCCTGCATCGTGGCGCTCGATCAGTTTGGGACAAAATCACTAGCCGAAGTCATACGACCCGCAATCGAGCTCGCCGACGGTTTTCCTATCGACGAGCTGCGCGTGCAGTACATCAAGACACGCGGAGCAGTTTTCTCCCAATGGCCAGATGCCAAGCGCATCTTTATGCCCAACGGTGAGGTGCCGAAGGTTGGAGACATCTTCGTGCAAGCCGACCTGGCCCGCACGTTGCGCGAGATTGTGAATGCTGAAAACGAAGGGTCTCGACGCGCCAGAAATACCAGGGACAAACGCCATTCGGGCCTCATCGCTGCGCGCGACCACTTCTACCGTGGGCCAGTGGGCCAGCGTATCGGCGACCATATGCAAAAGAATGGCGGCTTGATCGCCGCAGAAGATCTGGCACGCTTTCATGCCAAACTGGGCACACCTGTGAAGGCAGACTATCGCGGCTACGAAGTTTACAAAGCGGGTTTTTGGACCGCTGGACCGGCATTAGTGGAAACGCTCAACCTGCTTGAAGGTTACGATCTGAAAAAGCTGGGCCACAACTCGCCGGATTACATTCACACGCTCACTGAAGCCCTCAAACTTGCGTTGGCGGACCGTGATCGTTACTTCGGAGATCCTGACTTTGTGAAGATTCCAACGACCCAGCTGTTATCCAAGGAGTATGCGGCTTTGCGTCGCTCGCTGATCGACCAGCAACAAGCTTCCCTGGCGCAGCAACCCGGCGATCCGCTCAACATGAAAGCTGTATTGGCCAGCGCTACACAGCGAGTGAGCCGTGCGTCGGCGGTTCCGGAGGTTGAGCGGGCTAACGATACCACCTGCGTAAATGTGATCGACAAGGACGGGAATCTGTTCAGTGCTACGCCGAGCGGCGCCTGGCTGCCCGCCGTGGTCGCCGGCGATACCGGGGTATTGATGGGCCAGCGTCTGCAGTCAGCTTTGATGGATCCCAACAGTCCAAATGTCGTCGCGCCCGGCAAACGCCCGCGCATTACTCTCACGCCGACGGTGGTACTGAGGAATGGCGAGCCTTTCATGGTTTTGAGCACGCCCGGAGGTGACAATCAGGACCAGGCGCTGCTGCAAGTCTTGCTCAACATCATCGAGTTTGGCATGAACCCGCAGGAAGCGGTCGAAGGGCCTCGCTTTGACACGCAGCACTACGTCAGCTCATTTGACGATCATGAGTTCTTGCCCGGCTCATTGAATGTCGAGTCACGAGTTGATCAGAAGACAATCGAGGAACTCAAGACGCGCGGTCACAAGGTGAAAGTGCAATCCGCTTGGGGTACGCTCTCCGCTCCGACAGTAATCATCTACAACCCGCAAACCGGGGTCTCCTCTGCCGGAGCCGACCCCAGACGAGGACGATATGCAGTCGCCTGGTAGTCCCTTTCCAAAAGGCGCGGGCTGTGTCTCGAAGGTAAGTGCATAAAACACACGGGGGTGAATGGTGGCTAACGCACCGACATTGTACCGAGTGATTTTGCAAGTGTCTGATCTCGATCAGGCGGCGGAGTTCTATGCAAAGCTGCTTGCGGATGAAGGAAGAAGGATTCCGCGAGCCTCACGTCACTATATCGATTGCGGCCCGGTGATCCTGGCTCTGGTTGATCCTACAGCTGGAGGCGAGGAGGCGAATCCGCTGCCAGACTACATCTACTTCGCTGTAGACGATCTCGAGCAAGTGCATACGCGCGCACGTGAGCTGGGATGCCTTTCCACGGAAGACGTCCATGGCGACAGCGCCGGCGAGATCGTCATTCGTCCGTGGGGGGAGCGCTCATTCTATGTTAAAGATCCGTGGGGCAACGGGCTCTGCTTCGTGGACGAGAAGACGCTTTTTACCGGCCGCTAGGTTCGGCCTGATGCTCTACTACTCTGAGGGAAACGTTATTGACATGCGCGAAACGCTGCGGAAGTT
This sequence comes from Pyrinomonadaceae bacterium, assembly GCA_013817595.1. Classification (GTDB taxonomy): domain Bacteria; phylum Acidobacteriota; class Blastocatellia; order Pyrinomonadales; family Pyrinomonadaceae; genus PSRF01. The sequence goes on from JACDCK010000318.1 coordinate 2,395, forward strand.
TCCTGTGCAACTTACTTCCGTAAAAGATTACGCCCACGAGACCATGCACCACGTCGCCCACTCATGAATCAAACGAACCATAGAACTCTAAAGTGCCCAAGCTATGCTTTCATCAACTGGGAAGATTCCCTCACTTGTAAGCGATGTGGCTCTGGTCTATCAGACAGCAGACGCCACCGGTACGGCGGGAGGAAAAATCAACCGATGAGCATGAAGAGTGTTCGCAAGTTGGCTTTGCTCACCACGGTGCTCGTTGTACTCGGGGCCCTGTTGGTGTCCGTTGAACCGACAGCAGCCCAAACACCTCGACAGACCCCTACAACTTTAACGAGCGAAACGCCTGCCAGGATAGAGCCTACGAATGACGGCTTCGACTACATCAGACGCAGCGTGATGATTCCGATGCGCGACGGAGTGAAACTTCATACCGTCATCCTGGTGCCAAAGAACGCGGTCAAAGTAGC
>JACDCK010000319.1 GCA_013817595.1 Pyrinomonadaceae bacterium
CAATCTGCCACTGACTGGACGGGCTGCCTCTACCCAATTGCCTCGTCACCAGAGAAAAGAACTTCGTAAATCGTCACATCTTCGTCGCCGAAGTCAAGTGTTTTGGTTAGCCCACTCGGCTCAATCAAAACCATATGTTCTTCTTTAAGTAATTCAAATATCCGTCGGGCGTGAGCATCCTCCATCAACTCAAGTTGTGTCAAAAATCGTCCTGCTGAATCTGAAACGCAGGCATACTTGCCAACCAACGATAACCGGAGCGTGATCCCATCGCTACCGTTCAGGGCCGCGAAAATAACGACTGACACATCTTCGTTTAGGTCTGTCGTTTCTTTAATATCACCAAAGTTCGCCAGCAGATGTATTAACCCAACGTACTGATGATTGGCGTATCGCGTTTCGGCGAACGACCAGTTCGGCGCCGACATTGAACCGTATGCGGCTTGAATGTCCGTTTCAATCTGGTCGCTGATATCGGTGGTCATCATCTGCTCCTAAAACTTCTCTGGTCCGCTGGGATGCCCATGAATCTGACCTGTCTTTGGACTGGTGTGAACTCTAACGCACGTTTGAGTGCCGCCGTTGGGTCCAGTTCCAATTCCTACGCCAAAATCGTATTCCTTCAAGTTGGGCCGTCCGGGCACAAGAGTACCCCGCTGATTTGCAATCTGGGTAGCCATTTCACCACTTGGTTCACCGTGGAATGTCGAGCTAGCCTTGCCTTGCTTGATTCGATTAACGTGTTGCGGCGTACCCGGAATGTGGCCAGCTTGCTTTTGCGGATTGATTGCCGCCTTTGGGGCTACCGACCTGGGTGCCGGCTTTGGTACGGAGGGAGCTTTCGATTTGAGTTTTGAGGTTAGTTTGGCGACCGTCCCGGTTTTGCTCGCAGCCTTTGCGGCTCCCCCCGAGGCTATGCCTATGAGCACATCACCAGCCAACTCACCTTGGCCTCGAAGGGAGCCGGACTTATCCGAGACATCCTCACATATGGCGTTGAACGTGAGAACCGGGTGACGAATGCTGTTACCGATGCCTTTAGCGGCCTGGATAGGATGTCTTCCAATGAAATATATGCCGCCGACTGTTCCGACTGCTGCATCGCCGTAGCCCTTGAAGACCTCAACGACACCGCCCACGTAGCCGCGTGCTTCCATTCCGTTGGGATCGACCCAATTCGTCGGCGAGTTCCCGACGTAGCGGGACAGGTTCACATCCCCGGCCGTGAACCCCGCGTCGTCAGGCTTCATAAACGTGCCGCTGACGGGATCGTACCACCTCCCGCCGCCTTCGCCATCCGAGTAGTAGTACAGGCCGACATCCGCGTCCCAATCCTGCCCCGTGAAGCCGAACTGGGTGGTGTGATTACTGTTCGTCTGCGAGATGATGTTGCCGAAGGCGTCGTATTCAAGGTGGTTGAAGACGCTCGTCGTGCCGGTCGTGTCATTGTACTCGATCCAGTCACGGACCGTGCCGAGATTGTCGGCCAAGGCCCAGAGGATGTCGTCCACGCTGCTCTCGTCGGCGAAGACCTGATCGAAGTCGGGGCCGTGCAGGTAACGGTTCGTGATGGTGCCGGCCGCGTCGGTTTTCAGCACCAAGTCGCCGCCGTCGTAGATGAAGCGTTCGCCGCCGTCGATCACGCCGTCGCCGTTGGTGTCCACGTCTTTGGCGATGCGGCGGTCGAAAGCATCGTACTTGTACGTCACCTCCTTCGTCTTCACGCCCGCCGAGGTCCTGAACGTGACCTGCGTGCCGTCGTAGACGAACTTCTGCGCTGAATCGAACGTCCCGTTGCCGTTGGTATCCACCTGCCGGCGGATCAGTCGGGCCATCGCGTCGTAGTCGTACTCGACGGCTGAGGCCAGAGTGCCACTGGCGTCGTAGAGTTCGACCCGCACTAGCTGGTTGTGATGGTCTCATTCGTAGGTGGTGTAGTTGGCGGTCTCGCAAAACATGCCTATGGCCACTCGGCCAAAGGCATGCCACCCCGCCGCTGCTCACTCCGCCGAAGCATCAATTCGCTCGTATGTACTATTGGCGTACTCTTTCCATCGAAGTGCTATAGAGTCGGTTCTGTCAAGTGCATGATAGTCTCCGTCCCACTCCATGCCAACCATACATCCATTCGCTTCATCGCCAACATCGGCTGACCAACACGCTAGCTTTTCTAATCGACTTCTGTCTTCACCAAAATCACCGCTGAATAACCACGCCTCCGGAACATGCAACTCCATCGTATTTAAGAAAAGATACAGAAGTGGAGCTTGATCGAAATCTGCGATACTTAATGTCAATGAAGCAGGAAGAGAAACAAGCTGAAAGTCGTTATACCATGAAAGTCGATCATGAATGCTATTACCGTAATTTACATGAGTAATATCAAATATTAGCAGCACATGCCGAATAAGCCGATCATATTGCCTCTCAGCTATGTCCAGGCTTTCGATAGACCAATAAAGAATCAAATCGTCTAGCATGCAAGGCTCAGAGATCGAGTAGGATGACATATGTTTCTCGTGGCGGCTGGCCGGATGCCGCTATTTACCACCAGGCTTAAAGAATGTGTCAAACTCACCATTGTTTAACTTCACGCCGCGTCCACTCCCATCGCGAATAATCACCGTTTTTGGCCCCGCTTGTGCAGACTGAGAATTCTCTAAGATGTCACGAATCGTATTCTCGGCGGCGGTTTGGCTTTTTTCGGAACCAAATTGAGTTGAACCTCTATCAATCTTCTTCGAAATAGCTTGAGTTCCCTTCGTCGTTTCCGAGCCAGGGCGAGATAATCGTCTGGAACTTTCAACCACATCGTCGGCAAGCGACCTCGCAGGGCATGAAGC
>JACDCK010000107.1 GCA_013817595.1 Pyrinomonadaceae bacterium
GCAGGATACCGTCCAGCCGCATCTGCGGTGGAAACCGACAAGTTCTTTGATTTTCGTGATGTCTGGAATGCGGCGCGGCATGTCTTCAAAGCCTTCTTCGTAAGCCTCGTCGTAAGGCACGAAAACAATTTCTGAGTCAGATTTCGTCAGCTCTTTAACGCGTCCGGCTAGCTCGAGAATAGTTATTTCCTCGTTGGAACCAATATTGAAAACCTGACCAACGGCCTCCGGACGGTCCATCAACTTGATCAGCGCCCCCACTACATCACCTACGTATCCAAAACAACGCCGCTGTTCCCCGTCGCCATAGACCGTAATGGGCCGGCCGGCCAGGGCTTGTTTTACAAAGGTGGGTATCACCATGCCGTACTGACCCGTCTGCCTGGGACCCACCGTATTGAATAGGCGAACGATGATCGTGGGTAGCTTTCTTTCGCGCCAGTAAGCTAAGGCGAGAAACTCGTCGATTGCTTTCGAGCATGCATAGCTCCAGCGGCCCTTGGTGGTGGCGCCCATTACAAGATTTCCATCCTCGCGAAAGGGCACCTCAGTGGACAAACCGTAGACTTCCGAGGTGGAGGCGACCAAAACTTTCTTCTTCTTTTTGTTGGCAATCGCCAACACTACCTCGGTGCCACGCACATTGGTTTCAATCGTTCTTACCGGACTCTCTACTATCAATTTGACGCCGACGGCGGCCGCCAGATGAAACACAACGTCACACTGGTCAACCAGCTCCGCCGTTACTGGCTGGTTGTGCACACTGTCGATCGTGTAGCGAAAGCGGGGATTGGTCTTCAGGTGCTGAATGTTTTCAAATGTGCCGGTTGACAAGTCGTCAATGACGAAGACTTCGTCACCACGATGGAGATACGCGTCGGCTAAATGGGATCCAATGAACCCCGCGCCTCCAGTGATCAGTACTCGCAATTTATCAGGCTCCTTCTTTGAATGTCGCTAAACTTTAGTGTGTATCCTTCACATAAATGATCTCATCCGCTTGATTATTCGTTAGATTTTGGTTTCCAAGCTCTGTTGTGATGGGCGCGCTCCCATAGGAAGGGGTCTACTCAACAACTCGCTATAGAGGGCCCAGACGTCATTAAAGAGGCGCTCTTTTGAGTAGTTGCCGGTGACGTAAGCCAACCCCTGCTCCCCGAGTTCTCGACGAAGGTGCGAATCGTCAACTAACCGAATTAACCCCGCGGCAAAGGCCTCAACATCATTAGAGGGAACACTGACACCTCTTCTACAAACGCTGTAACCCTCATTTTGATTTTCCGAGACGGCCTCTCCCAGAAGATCGACGACACCACCTACGGCGGTAGCGATAACAGGGCGCGCGTTGGCCATGGCCTCGATGAGAGTAAGCGGGGTCCCTTCATTGAGAGATGTCAAGGCAACTATATCAAGAGCCGCATAGAAGTTCTCGGGATCCTTACGGCTTCCGGCAAAAGTCACCTCCTCAGATAATCCCAACGAGTGAGCCTCATCCTCAAGTCTCCTTCTGAGGTTGCCATCGCCCAGTACGACAAACCCGACACGTAACTGTGATTTCAATCCCAGCCGCTTTTCCTTGAACCGTTTCACGGCTCGCAAGAACAGCTCATGGTTCTTGATTTCCGTTAGTCTGCCGACAATTCCCACCAAAATGTCCTCATTCTTTGCTCCTAGCTCTTCTCGAAACGAATGCCGGCGGTTCCTCCAATTAGCAAAATTGCCAGTGTCTAACCCGAGCGGGATCACCACAAACTGATCGGGTCGGCCCACTCCGAACCGCTCCTGGATCTCCCGGCGCTGCTGTTCACTAACAACCACGATTCGATCTGTGATCATGCGCGCTAGGGCCTTCTCTATTGAAAGAAACAGATGCGTTTTGAGTGGGCCATAGTAGCTATGAAAGATATGACCGTGATAGGTGTGCACGAAGAGACACTGTCGCGGCCGTCCCAGCAGTGTGGAGGGTGTCAACCAGCGATATAGAAATCCTGCAACTCTTCCTACTGTGCCTGCCTTCGCCGTGTGCGTATGTACTACGTCAGGGCTTTCGCGACAAAACAGCCGGTAGATTTTCCAGATCGTAAGCGCGTCTTTGAAGGATATGTCGCGACTCATCTCCGGGATGAGCAACGGCTCTACACCATGCTTGGCGGCGAAGTAGCCCATGTCTTCTTCGCCAGGAGGAACGGTTCCCGCCACGAGTAGTGAGTCGCAATCCACTCCTTGCAATCCGGCGGTGAGCCAGACTACGTGCCTGGCCGGCCCACCTACATTGAGCCGGGCAATAACGCGAACGATCTTCATGGGAATTTCGGATTTCGGATTTCGAATTGCGAATTTCGCTTTGGATTTCATACCTGCAACTGAGCGCGGTTTTGTTTCGTTAACAGAAAATCCGAAATTCGCAATTCATGTATCCATTCGGTAAATCGTTTGGGGATCGTCCTCGTGGCGGATCTCATCAATTGGCTGCTGCTTGCCTTCGCCCATATAAAGCCGGTTGGGACAGTTGATTACGATGCCGGGAACATCACCCACGTTCTGATAAGCGTGAACCACCCCGGCCGGCACCACTACGGATTTAGGATTGTCTTCTCCAGCGACCACGGTCATAACCTGATTGAAAGTCTCGGAGTCTTGCCGATTGTCCCACAGGCGCAGTTTGAAATGTGATGGTCCCATGAAGCAGAACAGATCGGCCTGATCGACATGCTCGTGTGGTCCTCGAGTCACTCCCGGATGGGTGGACGAAATGTAGGCCATGGTTGGATAAAACTCCTGGCTAAGTTCGTCTTGGCGGAAGAGTTCCGCCAGCCACCCGCGTGAATCCCGAAAGTTTTTCAAGTCGCGGACGACCACGTCTCGGATTTCGCCAGCTTCGAATTTATTAGGCCTGAGTTGTGACCTCGGCTCCATGCTTCATCTCCAGTTTGTTCGCGCCCGTTTCAGCGACCAGATTCGACGCTCGCAGCAGACTTTCGAAGGTGCCGGCGTCAGTCCACCAACCTGTAAGCTCTTCCCACGACATCTCGTCGCTCTCAATGTAAGCATTATTTACATCTGTGATTTCCAGCTCGCCGCGACCAGAGGGTTTTAGAGTGCGGATAATCTCATAAACGCCTGCGTCGTACATGTAGATGCCAATTACTGCGTATTCCGATCGGGGAAGCTCGGGTTTCTCTTCAATGCGCACAACGCTCCGACCATCGAGTTCAGGCACGCCAAAACGCTCAGGGTCCGACACCTTCTTCAGGATAATCTTCGCGCCCCCACCTTGATGGCGATAGGCACGCACAGCGGAACGGATGTTGCCCTCGATAATGTTGTCACCGAGGACCACGCAAACTGGATCATCCGAAGCAAAGTGCTCCACGAGAGATAGCGCTTCCGCAATGCCGCCTTCGCCTTCCTGGTAGGTGTAGTTGAGATGTTTAAGGCCAAACGCCTTTCCATTTCCCAGTAACTTCAAAAAATCACCGGCTGAATTGCCGCCAGTGACGATCATGATGTCAGTGATCCCGGCATTCACCAGCGTCTGAATCGGGTAATAGATCATTGGCTGGTCGTAAACCGGCAGCAAGTGCTTGTTTGTGACAGCCGTTAGGGGCCGTAAACGCGTGCCCAGTCCGCCAGCTAGTACGACGCCCTTCATTAAGTCCTCCGACAAGTGTCGAGATCAGAAATAGTGCGGACTGGTAATCTTTCTCGTCTAACACAGCCGCGTCCTAGGGATCTATGAATTTCTGAAACCACAACTCAAGCATTAGGAGAGTCCAGAGCTGATGCGAATAATCCCGTTCCGAGCGCGAATGCAACTCAACCAACTCTCTCACCGTTTCTGGTCTGAAAAATCCGCGCTTCAGCGCTTTCTCAGACAATAGCGTTCCGCGAAGGAAAGGTTGCATCTCTCCCCGAAACCACTGGCCTATCGGCACACCAAATCCCATCTTGCGCCGATTCAAGTTCTCCGCAGGCAATAGCTGTTTTAGCACGCGCTTCAATAAGTACTTAGTGGTCAGGCCACGCAATTTTAGGTTCTCAGGCAAACTGGCGGCAAACTCTATGACATGGTGATCAAGAAAAGGTGAGCGCGCCTCGAGCGAGACTGCCATCGTGGCAATATCGACCTTCACGAGCAGATCATTTGGCAGATACGTCATGATATCAGCCTGGAGCGCCGCATCGACGATTCCTGCCCCATTTGCCCGCAAAAACCATGGCTCCAGTAGCTCACGCGCGTGGATATTCGCGGTTTCGCGACTGAAGCTTTGTGAATAAAGCTCTCGCTTTGCACCTGCATCGAAGACACTAACCCAACGAAGGTAGCGCTCAACCTTGGGCAAGGACGCAGCTTGCAAAAAACGTTTGGCATCTCGCACGCGGCTGCGCCGGGATTCCGACGTCGGAATCAAGCCCACTGCCTGCTCGAGAACCGATTCGCGCAGCAGGGCTGGCAAACGATGATACTTCTGGGCTAGCTGCATGGCCGCGTAACGCTCATAGCCCGCGAAGGATTCATCTCCACCATCACCGTTCAGGACGACCGTCACATGCTTCCGCGTCTCGCGCGCCACGTAATATGTGGGAACCGCCGAAGAATCAGCAAAAGGTTCGCCATAGTGCTCAACCAGCAGCGGTAAAACTTCGAGAGCATTTGGACGGACTATAAACTCATGGTGGTCCGCGCCCACGTATTCGGCGATTCTGCGCGCATGATGCAGCTCACTAAAATCCTGTTCCTCAAAACCAATCGAAAAGGTTTTGATGGGCTCGCTCGACACCTCGCTCATCAGCGCTACTACCGCGCTAGAGTCGATGCCGCCGGAGAGAAAGGCCCCCAGTGGCACTTCTGACATTAGGCGCACGCGCACGGCATCGCGAAGAACGTCGAGCGCCCGCTCGCCGGCCTCTTTCTCACTAATCTTTAGCTTGTGCGAGAAATCTGGCTGCCAGTAGCGCTCGATCCTAATCTCCCCCTTACGCCAACGCAGGGTATGGCCCGGCTCAAGTTTTCTTATTACCCGGTAGGCAGTAAGCGGAGCGGGAACGCACATAAAGGATAGGTAATAATCGAGCGCTTTGGGTTCGATGTCGCGGCTGACATCCGGATGAAGTAGAAGGGCGCCAAACTCGGAACCGAATAAAAACTGATCATTCAGTTGTGCGTAGAGCAGTGGCTTCTTGCCGACCCGATCCCGCGCCAGGAACAATTCCTGGGTCGTCTCGTCCCAGATCGCAAAAGCAAACATCCCGCGCAGATGCTTCGGGCAGTCTGCACCATAGCGGTCGTATGCATGAACGATAGCCTCCGTATCACTGTTAGTATAAAAGGTGTGGCCAAGCTTTTCCAGCTTCTCGCGGAGTTCGAGGTAGTTGTAGATCTCGCCGTTGAAAACAATCCAGGCAGTGCGGTCCTGGTTATGGATTGGCTGCTGACCGCCCTTGAGGTCAATTATTGAGAGGCGACGCATACCCAGTCCTACCGACCCTTTAACGTAAAAACCGTCGTCATCCGGACCTCGATGCCGGATAGCGGCAGTCATCCGCGCCAGCAAGACTTCGTCAACCGGTTTCGTGTCGTTTCGAACTATACCTACGATTCCACACATGATTAGAAAGACTTCAGAGGTTTGTTTTGGATAAATTACCGGCGCTCTGGGCTTCGAGTAGGAGTCACCACCCTGGGGGTAGCCAACGATGGCCTTTCGGCTAAATCCGCGCGCTTCTTCTCTTCACGCCTCTCAAGCATCAAGACGTAACCCACAGCTACAAAAATAAAGTAAAAGACAAGTAGTTGTGCTCTTTGGCGATAGGCTGTCCCGACGTTGCCCTGGAAGACTGAGTACGCCAGTGAAAGCATCACCGTGAAGATCAGAATGGGTGAAATCATTCGTAGGCGATATCTGATCGAAAACCATAAACCAAGCACCATCAACGGGAATGACGCCCACCAAATGATCATTTCAGGAAAGGTTAAGTTCTGACGCAGAGAATCCAACTGCCAGGGAAAGGGAGCAAAAAGAAGGTACAGCAGTCCCACCGGAATAGCCCCAAGCGCCCCACTGGCGGTCGAGACGTCAACGTCTTGACCAAAACCAGATTCCGCGCTTCGCGCCGAGTCGTCGCGGCTGCGCTGAACTGCTTCAAGCGTTGCGAAATTTTCTAATTGAACGTTCGCATACCTGATAACGCCGAGATAAGTTAGCCCCAAACCAAGCATAATAATTAAAACGAACTGACGTATGAAGGTCATCGGCGTCAAAGGCTTCATTCCGATAAGAAACGCTCCTCCTATCGCCACTAAGAGCATATAAAACACGTAGAATCTTAAGCTCAACACGGCGAAGAGCGAGCCCAGCAGGACTCCCGCATACTTAAAGCTGATATTTTCACCCAGCTTCAGAGTCGCCAGAATCGAAAGGGCGAGAAAGAAAACAATGGGCCCATCCTTCAGCCCCTGAGACGACCATAGAACCAGCGACGGATAGAACGCCACCGCGATGGCAGCCACTCGAGCCACTCTGGCGTTGCTGAAGACCTGCTGCGCACAGAGAAAGATGATCGGTGCAGTCGCTGCCCCCAGCGTCGCGTTTACGAATTGGACAGCTAACATGTTGCGCCCGATAAGGCCATAGACGGCGGCAACCAGGTAGACCATCCCCCAGCCTGAACCTAGCCCAACACCAACAAAGGTATCTACAAGGGATTTATGATATCTGTCTCCTCCCCATGCCTGGAGTTGGGCGTACCCGAAGAAGTCGTAGGTAAGTGCATCTCCCCCAAAAAAGTCCTGCCAGTTAAAAACAAATATCGCGGTGCCCAAAATCATCCTGATGAGAAGCGCTGTGATGAATAGCTTCAACAAGAACGGGCCATTGGGTCCCTGCCAGTACGACCATAAGCCCACCAGCGTAGCCAGCCCCGCACAAAGCAAAATGGCTTTGCTCGTGTCAACCACCGTCACCACCCCGTAGTAAACGGTATAAGGAGCAACTAGAGTCGGCACTGCCAGTACTACTAGAGCGGAAACCACCAACGATAAAAGCGTTAAAATACCCTTCATAACTAAACTGAATGAACTGTGTTCCTCAGAGCCTATTTTTATGGAGCCCGGCAATTCTGCCGTCAGCACAGTTTTCAACTGACATGATAGCTATTGGACGGCTGCTTCAAACGTTGTCCGGTAGGTCTGGGCGCGTTTTGTATTCGATGAGAAAACTGTCCTCAGGATCGAGCTGCTTGACCAGCTTGGCCGGGACACCCGCGATCAGGCAATTCTCTCCCTGCAGTTGTTCAGTAATCACCGCCCCGATACCGACAATGCACCGCGACGGGATGCCGCCACCGGGCGCGACCCGGATCTCGGAGCCGATGTAGCTGAACGAGCCAATGTGAATCGGCTGCGTTCTTTGTCGGTTGTGCGTCCACAGCGACGAGTTTCGTCCCCCCAGGATTGTGCGCCGTCCAATTTCGACGCGATCCGTGAAATCAATCTTGTGGCCGGTAGTGATGATACTCCCGTCGCCCAGTGAGAATCTCGGATCGATCTGGTTAACCACGTCGGGCTCGGGGATAGAATTTATCTCGTTCGAGCGAATGATTTCAGAGTAGCGGCCCAAACTGACTTCATCGCCGCCGCGAATGATATTCAAATATCCTATGCGCGTATGATCCCCGATAGTCAGCTTCTCTACGCCGATTACCACGTTCAGGTGGCCTATTTGAACATCGTCGTCTATCCGGCATTCCCGCGCATCAATTATGCTAAACCCGACGCGGACACGCTTGCCAATCTTATAACCAAAGAGAAGGCGATATGAAGGACGTTTTATGGCGGAGGGGAGCAGCGCAACCAAAGCGAGAGCAAACAATCTGAATCTACTTGTTCTCCGCATTAACCCTCGCAGTTCCAAACATCACGCGCAGCCTTCCTCCCATTAACGCACGAAATATTACCTCCGATTCAGCCTTGTGCTGCTTCCCGCAGAGCGGCGGCAAGTTTGTCGGCATGCGCGGCGAGTCCGTAATGCTCCAGTGCCCAGCGCCGCCCTAAGGCCCCCATCTGCTCTCGACTTTCGCGATTGGCGATCAAAGTTGACAGTGCTTCCCGCCATTCATCAGGAGTCGTCGCGCAATAATGTGTGCTGCCCTCCTGTCCATGCTCTCTTACCGCTCCTACCGGAGTGGCTACGAACGGTATTCCCACCGCCATGTATTGAATAGCCTTGAATCCAGACTTTCCCGCTGCCCACTGTGACGCGTACAAACTTGGATCGATCGGATAAAGACCAATATCCAGCGACTGGAAGTCTTTCACTTCACGATCCAGTTCCCACTCAAGGTTTTCAACCTCAACTCCGGGAATGTGTATCTCGCTCTTCCCGGCACCTACGATTTTAAGGCGGAACGGGTGCTCCCGCGCTAATTCACGCAAAACTGAAAAAGTCGATTCTAGGTATGGGAATGTCGAGTGCGTGCCGATCCATCCAAGCACCAAACCTTCGTCCTGACGATTTCGCGGCACAGGATCAAACACGTCGGTGTCTACCACGGTCGGAATAACTCGAGCCTTTGCTCCTTTGCTGATTACATACTCGGCGATGGCGCTATTGCCGCACGTTACCAGACCGGCCCACCGAATGAGATCATCCGTTTTGCTAAACCATTTGAAGGCTTTTCCAAGCTTGCCGAAGGTAGGGCTAGTATAGGGGATGTAGGTTGCGTCATCCAAATCAAGCACCAACGGTCGTTTGATCAACTGGCTGGACAGCCATTCGATTATTGGCGGTCCGAATATCATTGCCTCACGCTGAACGAGCACCACGTCGGCATTCTGCGCGGCAAACACATCTCTAAATCGAAGTAAAGCTGCTCTCAGGAGCCTCGACGCAGTTAGCGGCAGCGCACTGCGTTTATACAGAGACTTGAACAACTTCGAATCAAAAAAAGGGCGGATCACTAGCGTGATGCCGCGCTCGGCCAACGGGCCGGTAAACTGTTGCAAGCGATAGCGCGTAGCTGCCGCTTCAACCGGATAAGAAGCGAGGGCTAGAACTCTCATAAGAAACTATTAACCAGGGCCGGATTGAACTGCCAGGCTTTCAATTTTCACCTTCCGCAGCCCGGGGCGGCTACCACTTGCTCGTAAAGACGTGCGTAACGTTCAATGCCGACCTCGCGCACGTCGAAAAATCTTTCTGCAGCGGCGCGAGCCCGGGCTCGCATAGTCGCTTGATCGCGAGCCAGTAGCTCGATGGTGGCGATTACTTTCGCGTACTCCGGTGCGGCGAAGTCATCGACCAGCGCGCCCAGTTGTTCGTTGGTAACCAGTGTGTCCAAATCTCCGATGCCTGTGTTGATAACCAATGGCAAACCGCACGCGAGATACTCTGTGACCTTCACTGGTGAGGTTGCACGCTTGGAAAACCCGGGCTTGTAAAA
>JACDCK010000320.1 GCA_013817595.1 Pyrinomonadaceae bacterium
CATTAACGCGTGCATGCAGCAGGGGTCTACCCGGGGCGTTCCTGTCCGCCCGGTTCCAAAGTAATTTCGAGGACTCAATGATACCACGGCCGACCTCCGGATTTAATCTTGGGAAGATTCCGCGTCACCACCAAAAAACGTAGAAACTCAAGGGCAAAGAGATCTCCGCAGGGCTCTGGACGGCGTTCGCCGGATGAAATTCAAACCCCGTCGGTGAACACACGGAGCGTGAGACAGCAATCGTGCCTCGAAGACGAATACGGCGAACTACTCATGCTGCCTTACTCAAACGGCACTTTCCCGATTGCCGCGACAAGGCAGCCCGGACAGTCAGGTCGCCACGAACATAGCAGAAGTGTCCAGGCTTTCGGAAGCGAGACGCTAGGAGTGGGATCGCACCCTGGGGCAGTGCTGGAGATCTGAAACCCGGGTTCGGAGGGTTGAGCCTGTTGAGACGGGATCGCCCCCCGCAGGGCGATACTGGTTCGTCCTCGCTAAGATTTAGACTCGACTACGCTTGCAGTTACTGTTTCTTGGTTGTCGATGAAACCACTCTTCATACTCCTCGTGAGCTGCGTCTCAGCGGTCGCGCAATGTCCTTCCCCGCGCATCGCCATCAGCTCAGATGGTAACTGGCACGACCGGGACGATATCTGCGCCTCCGCGATGATCGTTGCAATGCTCGCCAAGACGGGGAATCAGTCACGGCTTGTCCATTACAATTATGCCGATCACTACTGGCAGACCGACGCCTCGCGCGAGGAACTGATGCGAGTTAGCACGGTGGAAACAGCGACACAATGGGGCGGTTTCGACCTGAGCGTGTTCTATAACTCCACGCGGGCGTTAAACACGGCAGTAGCTCACCTTACGACAGAGATCAACAAATCTACGGCAGACGATCCGCTCGTGATTATGGGATTGGGTCCAATGCAAGTCATTGGCCTCGCCATAGCGCAGTCGGACGTGGCGCATCGTGGCTACGTAACGCTTGTCTCTCACTCGAGCTGGAACGACGGCCATGCTACCAAATCTGGAACAACCGAGGGACTGACGGGAAGTCTCTACTCATACAGCAAAATCGGAGCGATGGGCGTGAAGCTGCTGCACATAATTGACCAGAACGCTCGCCTTAACCGCCCCTACAGCGAGTTCTACTGGTTGCGTGATTCCACCGATCCGAAGCTGCGCTGGTTGTGGGACAGAGGACTGGCTGCGGCGAAAACAACCTTTGATTGCTCCGACGCTGGAGTGGCGTACTGCGAATTGACGGGAGATCCAACCGCCAGCGCAGCCAAATTGAAAGAAATGCTCACCGCGCCCTAGCGCGACAATGTTCGATTCTGCGGCTTCGTTAATAGTAGACCTTCTCCATCCGATCGTCGGCAAGTAAATCGACCCTAATCTTCTTTTGCGGAGGCTACGGCCTTTACGATATGGCGGGCAACGTTTGGGAATGGTGCAGTGACTGGTATGGTGCTGATTACTACAACAACTCGCCGCCCAAGGCGGTCAAGCGCGCAACCCCACGGGGCCATCTAAATCTTCTGACCCGGACGCGCCACAGGAAAATAAACGCGTTCAACGTGGCGGCTCCTTCCTCTGCTCGGACCAGTATTGCACACGGTATATGGTAGGCGCTCGTGGGAAGGGGGAAGTCATGACCGGTACCAATCATTTGGGTTTCCGCTGCGTCCGCTAGGTTCCGGGCCTCGGCTACCTCGCGCGGTCGCCATCCGTGTGCTTCGTGCGCGCTTCCCTACCTTGTTTCCGGTATCAAGAAAATACCGGTTTTACGCGACTTGCGGGCACTCGCGGCCTGTCAGTAGTTTACGGAGACTCCTCACTAAGTCCCGTGCGTATGAAAACCTCATCTCGTTCAAACCTTCCGCTCGCGGGGCGCAATGCGCCAGCCGCCGCACACCTTTTGAGCTTAGTATTTTTTCTGGTCGGGGCCCCAGCTGTCAGGGCAGGGGATCCGTTTTTATGGGTTTCCAAGGCGCAGTGTCCACTCGTGCGCTTTGAGGCAGCTGGGGGAGCCGCAGCCGGCAAACTGTATCAATTCAGCGGCTTTTATACAACGAATCCGATTCAGGCGACAACGCAGTGCAATGCTTTCGATCCGGTCAGCAACACCTGGAGTCCCATCGCTGCGATCCCGCAGGCGACAACGCACGCCGGACAGGTCGCTGACACTGACCAAACGGGCAATCACACGTTCTGGCTGACCGGGGGATTTCTTGGGGACCATCCCGGGCCTACAACGAACGCAGTTTGGAAGTACAGCATAACGAACAATACTTGGGCTCCAGGGCCAAACTTACCCGCTCCAAGGGCGGGCGGTGCGCTTATGAAATTGGGTCGTAAGCTCCATTTCGTTGGAGGGGTGATCCGAACTGATGGTGTTTACGCCGCAGATTACGGAACACATTGGTCCTTAGACCTCGATAACGGCACGTCATGGGACGCTACGACGGCCAACGGCCAACTTTTGGCACCAATGCCGAACCCACGCAACCACATGGGCGGCGTTGCGCTCAACGGAAAGCTCTACGCCATAGGAGGTCAGCACAAAGGGGACGAAACGACTGGCGCACAAAACGAGGTCGACGTTTATGACCCGGCAACCAACACGTGGACACAGGCTGCTCCCATGCCGCGCCCCATCGGGCATATCACGGCGAATGTGTTTGTACGTGATGGACGTATCGTAGTCACTTCAGGTGTAACGTCCAACTCGGTCGAGATCGCAAACGTCATCGAATATGATCCGCTCACCAATACTTGGAGCGAGCTTCAGCCGTTGCCTGCTGCGCGTCAGTCGCCTGTCTCTGGAC
>JACDCK010000108.1 GCA_013817595.1 Pyrinomonadaceae bacterium
TAACCGAAGTCGCTAAAGGCTTGGGAGGAGAAGCGGATTTTGACCCAAAACTGAAACAGGGTTATGGATCGTTATCGGCAGTTGTGGCGATACACTCAGGGCGATCTACCAGAGATCGAAGTACCGATCCTATTACAGCGTGGCGAATCATGTGCGCAAAAGATTCAGGCTAACCACCATGAACTGCGAACGGTCACAAAGCGCATCAGGTATAGCGGGCCCACCGCCTCAATAAGGATCATGAAGGGTGTCAAATGGAGAGTAGGAGACATCGGAGTCAGCAGTGTCTCGGAAGATGTGCTCAAGTTATTGGATTCTGGGACACTGTATTTCACCACAAAAAGACTGATCTTTGATGGCGCTAAAAAGACAACTTCTATTGCACTAAAGAAGGTCCTAAACTTTACGTTCTACGCAAATGCGCTAGTGATCGAGAAAGATACTGGCAAGGATCAGGTCTTCGAAAACATCAGCCAAGACCAGGATATGCTAGACGCTATTCTGGAAGGCTTGCTAACAAAAGATCGAAACAGATAAAGGTCGAGACTAGATTTCGCAAAATAATCGCAGTTTCTAAACGCGCAAAACCGCCGCCGCAACGAATATTCGCTGCTTTTCCTTCAACCTTCCTCTTGAATAACGGATTTGACCTTAGATTCAACCTAAAGACGAACTGGGTAGAAAACAAGGAAGTTGAGACGGCTTTCATGACCGCGTCAGGTTAGCAACCGAAACTGCTAAGTTCAATGGTTACGCGCTGGACGGGGTTTTTAGCAGGGACAGCCGGAAAAAAGCGACGCAGAAGTCTCGACCAAGTAATTATTAAGGTCGGAACCGGCAGAGGCCAACGTTTGAGACATTAGACCTCACGAACCCCTTAACGTACACCTTAACGCTGTGAAGATCAGAGAAAGGCCAGGCCGTGGATGAGATTATGGGTTAAGCTTGCGTGAGATGGTCACGTACCTCCGTGAGCGTTACTTCTTGGGTAGGTGTTTTCCTGAGAAGTCGAAGATCGATACTTCTTGCTCTGGCCCTGATGTCGAGCCGAAACGTGGTCCAGTTGAGCACCGGCAAGAGCCCTTTGTTAACTGCTGTTCTGGTTTGATGAAGCGCTGAGGTACCTGCTTCTCGGCTTCGCTAAACCATTGCGTTAGGTTGAACGGCTCCGCTGATGCTTGTTGCTCCGTCAGTGCGTAGGCCACAAGCGAGCGATCACCTAACTCTAGAGTTCCCCAGGCCGCATTATTCCTTTGCGTAGCTGCCAGCACAAGCATCCCTTTGTCATAAGAGAGTTGACCAAAGCTCCGATCACCCATCGGTCCCGGTTTGAAGTTCGGCCCTGTCACTGCTGCCGAGTGGCAGGAATCCAGCATTAGTGTCACTTGACCTGCATCGATGCTCTCCATCCACTCCGTCAACTGTAACTTTAACCAAGCGGTCTGCGCGCTCAGATTTCTCTATCGCCACACGCTGGGCCGCGATTGGGCCGTGGCCCACATCCCCTTCCCGCGCCAGCCCCAGAAACTCCCCGTGGTCTTAAGCCAAACCGAAGTCATCCGGCTCTTCGACGCCGTGCGCAGCCTCAAGCATCCTTTCGGTGGACCAGAGCAAGTCCTGGCTTATCTAGGCCGCTACACTCACCGCGTGGCCATCTCCAACCAGCGCCTGCTTGCCCTTAAAACGGCAACGTTACTTTTAGCTGGAAAGACTACGCCCGCGGCAATCAGCAGCGAACCATGACCCTTCCGGCCGATGAGTTCATCCGCCGCTTCCTGCTGCATGTGCTGCCGCGCGGCTTTCAACGCCTGCGCCAGTTCGGACTGCTGGCCAATCGCCACCGCCACCACAAACTGGCGCTCTGCCGCAAACTGCTCGGCGCCGCAGAGCAGACCATTACCAACCAACCTTTGCCCGCTGACTACAAGTCTCTTTATCAAACCCTTACCGGCGAGTCTTTGGATCAATGCCCGGCTTGTCGCGCGGGAACAATGAAGTTCACTGCTCAGCTCGTCCCGCCCGCCGCTGTTGTCACCGACCGCGCTCGTCACAGCATCCCTGTGACTGCACCACAGGCCATTGATTCATCGTAAGTAGGAGGCCTCGGGAGGAGACTCTAAGTGCCACTCTGCAACTACCAACCGCCTTGCTCTACTCGCTCACCGCCACCGGCCCAAGCGAGATGCCGCAGTCTGCGTCATCTCCGATAAACCCATCACCGCAAGCGGCTCTGAGCGCCTGCACCACTCCACCTCAGGCTAATTCCCTCGCCTTCCACCACCAACCCTGCCCGCTTTCTTGCCTCACCAGTCGTCTGCCGACCCAACACTCCTTCCCCCACCCCACATCACGCCACACCACTGTTCCATTCAATCCCCATAGCACGGCCCGCGGTTTCGTCCAACTGAATTCCTTCCGAAGTGCTCGCCTCATCAAGGCCCCCCGCCTCTGGGAACTTGTGCTAAATCAACCTTGACCATTCGGCGAGACTTCGGAAAGAATCCTATTCGTTAGGCGCTAGCCTCTAAATCAGAATCCCGTTGGTGAAGTTGCTGGCCTGCTGTATCGTGTCTCGGCAAAGAAGTACGCAATATGTAATGGAGAAGGGAGATGTTTATGAGCATCAACATCAAGACATCAGGCGCCCACCACATCGCGCTGCGCTCGACTGACTTAGAACGCTCGAAGCGGTTCTACGCTGAGACGCTTGGCTTCCCGATCATTAAGGAAGCCCCGGGTCTGTTCCTCTTCAGCGCCGGCAACACCGCATTCGGTATCCGCGGCCCTGAAGCTGATACGCCTAATGAAGATAAGTTTAACCCGCACCGAGTTGGGTTAGATCACATAGCGTTGGGCTGCGAAGACGAGGCCGAGCTAGAGAGGGTGGCGGCGGCACTTAAGGAAGCGGGGGTGGAGAATACCGGCGTCAAGCTCGACGAAACGCTAGGCAAGCGGTATGTAGCTTTCAAAGACCCAGACCGCATTGCATGGGAGTTCTACATGGCCTAGAGCCTGCCCCTGACGCCGCGCCTAACAAGTCGCTCAAGCTGACCGCCTGCCAGCAGTCTTGTCATCTACTGTAAGTTGTGTGTGGCAGGCGGCAGCTTAGCTCCGGCGTTGAACAAAACCGCTACGCGGTAGGCTTTGGAAGCTTGAGTCTTTCCTGCCAAGCAGCGCTCGCCATTCCGTTCTGCTAGCAAGCGGCTCTCTGATCTGCCCTACAGGTCGTCTCACATCGAGCAGATATAACCCTGGCTGATCGCCTGCACTATCAAACGGATATGTGAAGAAGCTCCTCTGGCAGAGATAATGTTTGTCGCCAAACCAACATTCTCTCTTTGAAAGGAGCTTCCCATGACTACTCTTCGTCAACGCATGACCGACGACCTGCGACTGCGCAACAGGTCGCTGCGCACCATTAACACCTACATCGCTCACATCGCTAACTTCGCCCGCCACTTCGGCAAGTCTCCCGAGTTGCTCGGGTCGGAAGAGATTCGTCAGTACCAAGTGTATCTCGTTCATGAGCGACACGTCTCGTGGAGTAACTTTAACCAGGCCGTCTGTGCGCTCCGGTTCCTCTATCGTCACACCTTGGGCCGCGACTTGGTGGTCGCACATATCCCTTGCCCGCGACAACCGAAGCGCCTGCCCCTCGTACTCAGCCAGGCTGAAGTGTTGCGTTTCTTTGCCGCTATCCGTTCACTCAAGTACCGCGCCATCCTCATGACTGCCTATGCGGCAGGCTTGCGCCTAGGGGAAATCACTCACCTGCGTCCCGGCGATATTCCTTCACTCCCATACTTATCGCGCACGCTACACTGACTTTCTCAAGAGTGATTTCGTGCGTATTCCGCTCACTCCAACGCACGATCTCTTCAACAGTCTCGGCCACCTCGGCGGCGAACTTGTCGCGCTGCACCTAATGGAATCGCCCAAACTCGACCACTTCATCACCACTTACACCGGCCCGAACAACCCCGAGGTCGAGCGTGTCGGCTGGTCCGACGACACCGTCTGGCTCGACGCTGGCGCGGCGAAAAGGGGCCAGGCCGTGACGCAGGGCACATCGGCTTCCGCGGCGTGCCCGAGGACGTCTGGAACTTCCACATTGGCGGCTACCAGGTTTGCGAGAAATGGTTGAAGGATCGTCGCGGCCGCACGCTGACTGACGAAGACATCAATCACTACCAACGCGTCGTCGTTGCCGTCAACGAAACCATCCGCCTCATGGCCGAGATTGACCGCGTGATCGAAGAACACGGCGGCTGGCCTCTTGCTGGCAGCCAAGACACACCCAAAGCGGAGGCAGCGACCACCCTCCCTTTCGCGGAGAGGCTTCACCGGACGCCGCCGCCGAAGCCGACGAAGAACAGAGCGGCGTCGCGGCCAGGGTCAACTGCCGCAACCCAGCCACCGCAAGAGAGCCACCCGAACCCGAGCCATAGTAAGCGCAACACAAGTCCGACCAATCAGGGACTACTCCCGTGACGAGTTGATCTCAGCCTTGCTTAAGAATATGAGCAGAAAGTGGTGGACAAGGGATGATGCCATTCGAGCAGGCACGCATCGCCTTGGCCTGCGCCGCGTTGGCCGGCGCGTCACGGCAGGTTTCAAATCCGCCATAAACGGCGCGATTCGTCGGGGCTTGCTTGAGTACGATGGGCAGCTTATCCGCCAAGCCAAATAAGACAGTAGATAGTTTGTTGGGAGGTCTTCGCTAACGCGGGAGGGTTTCGGTCTTGCTGGGGCGCTTACTCTATCGCTGCCAAGCCTCAGACCGCCGGCGCATCTCATCTCTGCCGACCGTTGTCTTTATCTTGAGCCAGGCGCGCGTTCGCCCGCTTGCATAAATACTGTCACACCTCTTCGCCACCACTCCCTCAAGTTGTCGTCTTTCAAGCTCGGCGAATAGATGTTCGCCTTCTCCGATGATGTGCTCTGTATATCGAACTCTGCCTGTATCGTGCCGGGGTAGAATTCTTTTCAGGAGAGCCTTTCGTGAGACGAGAGGCTTCTGACTCAGATCTTCGCCGTTGAGATAAAGCAAATCGAAAGCATAGAAAACCACCTCGCATCCGGTGCTCTTCTTTGTGCGCAGGGCATCAAAGCATGGCACTCCGTCCTGGTCGAGCGCGCATATCTCACCATCAAGAATAGCTGCCTCGGCTTTTACTGGTTTTGCGATTCTCTGGAGGTGAGGGAATTTCTCAGTAAGACTTTTTCTATTCCTTGAGACGAAGCGAACTCTGCCCTCTTGCAAAAAGCAGATCGCCCTAAAGCCGTCCCACTTTGGCTCAAATAGCCATTCAGGATGTGAGAAGGGCTGCTTTGCAAGCGTTGGCTGCATCGGTTCCACAACCGAAGGCATCTGGGCCATATTTACTTCTTCCTTGCCGACTTTTTTGTTGATTTCGTTCCTGTCCGCTTCGGTTGGTCACCTTGGTCGCCCTAGCCGGGCTTCACTTGGCTCAGTGTGAACTTGTTCCAGACGGAGAGAGAGGGAACCAGAACTCAGGACCGTGGAACACGACTTGACGCCGCCCAACAACACCGAATGCCGGTTAACCCTTTGCCTTCCTCAGTGCTCTCCGTATGTCCGTGGTTAGGAGTCTTAGTACTCGAACTTCAAACCGAACTGGATCTGCCGCAACGTTGTTACCGTCGAGGTGATGCGGCCAAAGTTCGGAGCCACCGCTCCGGCGGCATTTGTAAATGCCGTCAACCCTGAAGGCACGGCGAAGTTGGGATGGTTAGGTAGATTGAAGATCTCAGTGCGGAAGTGCAGGCGGCGCTTCTCACTGAAGGCGAATGTCTTAACGATGGACAGGTCGGTTGAGAATAGTCCTGGACCAATAAGGGTGTTGCGGCCCAGGTTACCGCGTGTATTGGCGGCCGGCAGTGAGAAGGCCGCGATATCCAAATAGCGATCTGGTCCGCCGAGGATCGGATTTACTCCGGGCACGACGTTTGGACGCTCGTGGGCGGCAAAACTAGTCGTGTTTAGATTACCCGAGCGATTGAATCCGAGGCGCACCGTGAACGGATGGCCCGATCGAATAGAGGTAATGTTATTGACTTGCCATCCTTTGATCAGAGCGCCAGCCACACCTTTGAGGTTTTTTCCGAAAGGCACTTCGTAAGTCCAGTTGAAGGTGAGATTGTGTTTGACGTGGAAGGCCGAAAGTCCGCGATCGGCTGTGCGGTCGTAGAAGTCGAGACCATACTGGACCACATTGCCGAAGTCCTGGGAATTAATCCCACTCGAATCGTCAACTGAGCGAGAGAACGTATACGAAACCTGAGCCCGCCAGTTTCGACTGAACTGCTTAAGCATGCTGAGCTGCAGAGAGTTGTAAAACGACTCGGCGTCGCTCACTCGCTGGAAGATCCCGGCAAAGGCCGAATTGCGGCGTCCCAATAGTGGCTGGTAGGTCTTCACCCCGTTGACCATGATCTCGGGCGCCAGATTGGCGTCAGCAAGACGTATCAGGTGTTTGCCCCGCGACCCGGCATAACCAAGCATCAAGGTCCAATCACCAGGCAGCGCCCGTTGGATGCTGATGTTGTACTGCATCATGAATGGTGTTTGCAGATCAAAGTTGGTGGTCTGTAGTTGCGCCGGAAACGGTGCGTTGGGATTGAAGTTTGCGACGACATTGGGAAACGGTGGATTCTGAATGGACGTACGCGTGGTAAACGGCGGGTTCAGACTCCCTGAGAAGAAGTAATACTTCGGCAGAATCTGGTCATAGAAAACCCCGAAACCGCCTCGGATAGAGGTCTTGCCATTTCCCTTTGGATCCCACGCCAATCCCAGTCGAGGCGCGAAGTTGAACGCGAGCTTTGATACCACGGATCTCCCGTGACGATCTGGCGATCAGTAACGTTACGGAGGTTTGAAATCTTGCCATCGACCTCCTTTGTCACGGTGGCGAATTCATAACGCAGCCCCAGGTTGAGCGTTAGATTATTCTTCAGCTTGAAATCGTCATGCGCAAAAAAACCGGCCATCCACTGCCGATATCCACGCACAGGATCGATCTTGCCTGGAACCGCAAAGTCGACGCTTTGAGGCAATCCTTGAAGGAAATTCGCCAGATTGGAGAAAACCACTATCCCGCCCCGCTGGCTGACTGTGTTCTGGTTAAACTGGATGCGTTGTAGTTGGAAACCGAAATGCAAATCATGGCGCCCGCGAGTTACCAGAGCAGTGTCGCCCACTTGGAAGACATTCATCCGGTCCAAACGCGGCAGACGAAAGTCACCAGCCAACTCGGTAACCAAACCAGAGACGCTTAAAAAACCAAACTGCTCTCCAGGAAGAAAAGAGAGCGATGCCGGAATGTCTATCGTGCGCTGGTTGTCAGACTCCTGCGTGGAACGGTTGAATCCCACCCGTAAGATATTCAGGAAAGTTGGTGAAAACGTGAACTGGTGTTCCAGCGTTAAATACTGATTGCGCGAACGCTCTTTCGTAAAAGCAATGGGAGCCTTGTTTGTTGGCTGACGATCTACGTTACCGTTGCTGATGGTATAGCGCCCGAAGAAAGTGCTTTGGTCTGAGAACCGGTGATCAATTCGGCCCTGGACAAAGCGTTCGTTGAGAGGCTGCGATCTGGAAAACAAGTATTCAGCAACACCGCCGCCGAGATTTCTGCCGTTGCCACGCGGAAACAGCAGGTTAAGGTAAGCCGGAATCGCAGCATGCAAGGTCACTGGAGGGCGGCCTGGCAGGATGCCCTGGCGCGCGTTATCGTCGGGGACGTTTGCCACGCCGGTGATACCGAGCCGCTCGATCAGTCCTTCGTAGGCGGCAAAGAAAAATGTTTTGTCACGCTTAATCGGGCCGCCGATGACCCCGCCAAACTGATTGCGTTTAAAGGGTGGAATAGGATCGCCAGGCTTGTCGAAAAAGTTTCGCGCGTCCAGTGCCGAATTGCGATGGAAGTAGAAAAGTGTCCCGTGCCGTTCGTTCGTTCCAGAACGTGTGACGGCATTAACAACCCCGCCAGCCCGCCAGCCGTATTCAGCCGAATAGGCATTGGTTAGTACGCGAAACTCCAGCACAGCCTCAACACCGAGCAGCACTCCGGCAACGGATCCAGGAGTTTTATTGTAGACGTTGTTTATGTCTGTGCCGTCGAGGAGAAAGTTGTTCTGCTCAGGTCTGGCGCCGTTGATGGAGATTTTCGGCGTACGTCCGCCAACCGGATCGTTCCCTGCCGTCAGGGCGCCGGTAACTCCCGGTTGAAGGAGAGCCAGTTGTTCAAATGAGCGGCCGTTTAGAGGTAAATCACGAATCTGTTCCTGAGTCACTAGGCTGCTTAAAGTAGCCGATGTAGTGTCAACTGTTTCGTGAGCCGAATCGACCTGCACCATGGCCGACACGCCGGCAGGAGTCAAAGCAGCGTCTTGCGTGGCGTCCTGCCCAACCGTGAGACGAACACCACTGCGAATGACGGTTTGGAACTGAGCGGCAGTGAACTCCATCTCGTACTCGCCGGGAGGAAGCAGAGGCAAGTGATAGCGGCCGGTATCGTCGCTAACCACTTCCTGCTTGGCGCCTGTGCCTTTATTCCGAACTACCACCTTGGTTCCGGGAACCACAGCCCCCGTTGAGTCGGTGATCGTTCCCTGAAGACTGGCGCCAATACTCTGTGCTGATGCCGTGCCGGTTAGAGACAGCGAACATACTAGAATGATCAAGAAGTACTCGCATGGCTAACATTCTCCTTTTTGAGGGTTGGGCTACCTCGGCTGGGGGATTATAGTCTCGTTTGCTTGATCTCCGAGTGCTTTTGTTCGTTTTGTTGCCTCGGATTCAGCCGGAATCTATAATACCCAGCCTAAAGCTGCTGAAAGTCATTTCCGTGGCCGCTCAAACTACCCGAAGGCGGTCGGAAAGTCTTTAGAAGCCCTTCAAAGAATTTTCAAAAAAACTTTAGAGCCCGCAATCTACCCTCGCATTGAGTTGGCATCCAATGGCTGCCAGCGAGGGAATGAACATCCGATCCTGGAAATACCTCTGCGTATTGCTGATCACACACGGAGCACAGTAGTTCCTTTGCTTCGCCGTTCTGTCTGAAAGCAAACATCGGGTGGCAACATCACCAGACGCCCCGGCGAGCCGATGATGCTAAGATGACGCTGCGACGTATCGATACCACTACAAACCAAACAGTTCTTTGACGGCTGTTAGGCAGTTAGGTATTGAATTATCTGGTTTCGTAACGGTAGGTAATGTGGGGTTATAAGGACTTAAAATCCGTTGTCCGTAAGGTCGTGTGGGTTCGAACTTTCAACTTGCCTTCTTTTTGAACTTGAAAAACGTCGGAACAATTCTTAGGCAGAGATGGCTTCCTACAGAACAGCGCTCAGACCTTGTGAGCAATTCTTTGCCAGACTTTTGCCAGACTTCATAAAGCACATATGATT
>JACDCK010000109.1 GCA_013817595.1 Pyrinomonadaceae bacterium
GGATCTCGAGAAGGATTCCCTACACAATCTCGAGGTCGCCCGAAATTATTTCAAACTTAAGAAGGCCTACGTCGCGGCGCTAAAACGCTGTGAAGAAATTATTGCCGGCAATCCAAACTTTGCCCGAATCGAAGAAGCTCTGTTTATGGCTGGCGAGAGCAGCCTTTTTCTAGCTGAGAATAGGGGCAAGCAGAGTCCTTCGCTTTACGTCAATTACGATGGCACCGCGAAACGCACGCTTTCGGCTGACGAATTCAGGGAGTTGGGACGCGAATACCTGACGCGGTTAATTACCGATTACCCGAATAGTAGTTTTCGGAAACAAGTTGAAGAAGACCTGGCTGCGCTGGGCAGCGGGAAAGTAAAGACGGAAAACAGAAAGAAATAGGCTAGCCAGCAGAAGGATTTGGATCTCAGATCTGAGATCAGATCTGAAGCAACACCAACTTGAAGACCCAAGCAACACCAACTTGAAAGACCCCAAACCTGTCTGGTGTCCTGGTTTTGAAAAGCGCGGCTCTCGAACCAGCCAAATGTACCGTCAAGCACGATCCACGCGGGGTCCCGACGCGGGCAGCCCGCGTGGGGTGCTAGGAAATCACACGAAACGACAGTAACAAGTTCGTGTAGTTTTCATGGATCGCTTATGTCGTCGGTGGCAACGTTGCTTCGACACCAAGGATTGCGGACTTGTTTCGCAGCACAAGAAACTAAGAAAAGCTGAAACTAGACAATACCAAAACCTAAGAACCTGGAATCCAAAACGAACCCATGTCTCTCCTTGTTGTAGGCTCGGTAGCCTTTGATGCCGTAGAAACTCCGTTTGGCAAATGCGAGCAGATGCTGGGCGGTTCGGCATCTCATTTCTCGATCTCAGCCAGCTATTACACCCACGTTCGTATTGTCGGCGTCGTCGGCGGCGATTTTAGCGAAGCGGAACAGGAAGTATTTGATAAGCACGGTGTCGACACCAGCGATCTTGAACGCATCCCTAACGGGAAGACTTTTCGTTGGCAGGGTTGCTACGATTACGATTTAAACGTTGCCCACACCCTCGACACCCAACTGAACGTCTTCGCCGAATTCAAACCAAAGCTATCTGAGGATTCGAGGAAAGCTCGGCTTGTTTTCCTCGGAAACATTCAGCCAGATTTGCAGCGCGAAGTGCGGGAGCAAATTCCGAATGCTGAGCTGGTAGCACTCGATACGATGAACCTTTGGATCGAGACTGCCAGGGATTCGCTGCTGCGCACAATCAAGGGCGTAGATGTCGTCATCATTAATGATGCTGAAGCGAGGCAGCTAACAGGGATTCCTAATCTCATTAAGGCGGCCAAGACGATTCTGTCATGGGGACCCAGGGCGCTGATCGTGAAACGGGGCGAGTATGGAGCAGCATTGTTCACGACCCAGAGCTACTTCGCGATTCCAGCCTATCCGCTCGAATCTGTCTTTGATCCCACTGGAGCAGGCGATACCTTCGCAGGCGGTTTCATGGGCTACCTCTCCAGCCAGGAGAAACTAGACGAAGCAGCCATGCGGCGTGCGATGATCTTCGGTTCCGTAATGGCTTCCTTCAACGTGGAAGAGTTTGGCACCGAACGCGTCAGACGGCTGACCCACGAAGAAATCAACGACCGCTTCCATACCTTCAAAAAGATGACCCACTTCGACGAGATCCCTTTCAGCAGGGCCGTTACAGGTGATAGGTGACAAGTGACAGGTAAATCTTTATCCTGTCACCTGTCACCTGTCACCTGTCACCGTCAATGGAGGGTTCATGTTTTGTCCTGTATGCGAAGCTGAGTACCAGCCTGGTATAAGGCGCTGTCCCGACGACAACACTGAACTTGTCGAACGTCTGGACCCTACCACTGGTTCCGACGATAGCGAGGCGCGCTTCTTGCCGTTGCACAAACTCGGCTCGCCTGTCGAAGCCGAGATGGTCAACGACATTCTAACGCAAAATGGAATTCGCTCTATGGTGAAATCAGGAGGCGCTGATACGCTCTCGCCACTTCTGTCCGCCACTGCGGAAGGCAGCATCGTGCTTGTTGATGAGCGCGACTTCGATCGCGCGCAGGAACTCTATAGCGCCTTCTTCGGCAGTGATACGACACCGCTGACCGGGGGAGCGGCGGAAGAGGACGAGGACATAGCTGATACGTAAAGCTGCAGTGAGAACTTGGCCCGAACGGCAGTCCCCTAAGCGGGTCTAGAGGTTGTTCTTCCTGGCACTCATGATGTCGGGGTTTGTTTCGTAGTTAGAGCCGTGACCACAACATCATCAGAAGCAATTGCGGTGCTGATGACCGCGGCTAACCGCGAAGAAGCCCTACGAGTCGCCGAGCGGCTGGTTGGATCGCAACTCGCGGCCTGTGTTCAAATCCTGCCGGCAATGGAATCCGTCTACCGCTGGAAGGGAGAGATAGAGCGTCAAGCCGAAATTCTACTGATTGCCAAGACGATGCGGTCAAAGTTTGAAGAGTTAGAGCGTGAGGTGCGACAGCTTCATAGCTACGAGACGCCTGAGATTATTGCATTACCTATAACCGCCGGTTCTACCCCCTACCTTGAATGGCTTTCAACCAATCTCAATCCGCAAGGTAGCTAAGTTACAGTGTAACGTCCGAATTCGATTTTCCCTGTATCGCACTGCGCTCGAGGCAAAGCAGAGTCACAACCAAACATCGTAATGATAGGCTTTGGCCTAGTCTTAGCTCCTTAAAAGGAGCGAAATGTTCCTGCCGACGGCTTCGTCGAGGGATACATGTCGCTCCTCCTATAACGGAGCTGGCGGAATGTCAGTCCACCATCTATAAGCATTCCGTCCCTATGGGACTGATTGTGATCACAATCTTGCTCACAAAACTAGAAGCGACGCTATCGTTTCACAGCGGACACTATCTCGTTTCCAGTTCTCGGTAGTCGTCTGCCAGGCTTTTGTCCAGACCTCGCAGTGAGCTTTGGCTATTGATTACAATCTGAACAACTTCAGCCGGTGAGTCCGTCACGTGTAAGAGCTTCAAATCCTGCTCGGAGATTTTTCCTTCCTTCATTGCGCAATCTCGGATCCAATTCAGCAGACCGTTCCAGTATGGTGTCCCGAAAAGCACCACTGGAAAGTTCCGGATCTTGCGGGTCTGAATTAGAGTGAGCGCTTCAAAGAGTTCATCAAGAGTCCCGAAGCCGCCGGGGAAGATGATGAAGCCGAGGCTATATTTGACGAACATCATCTTGCGGACGAAGAAGTAGCGGAAGGTCATGGAACGCGTTAGATATCGGTTGGCCCCTTGTTCGAAAGGCAGCTCAATGTTGCAACCGATGGAGAGCCCGCCGGCTTCAAAAGCGCCTTTATTCGCGGCCTCCATCATGCCCGGACCGCCTCCTGTGATCACCGCGAAGCCTTCGCGCGCCAGCAGGGCCGCGGTTTGCTCCGCGGCTTTGTAGTAGGGATCATCAGGCTTCGTGCGCGCGGAGCCGAACACGGAGATGCCGCGGGTGAGACTGGCCAGTTCATCAAAACCCTCAACGAACTCACCCATAATACGAAACACCCGCCAGGTGTCGGTGTGCGTGAATTCATCACCGCGCGGACTCTCGAGAAGTTGTTCATCCTGGGTCGAATGCGGATGCCGCTGTTCTGCTTCCGTTGGCTTTTCCATCGCGCCTCCATAAGTCGCACCGACTTCGGTCTGTGTATCAATCTGCGCAGGATTCACTTCCATTTCCAACAGACTGTGTTGCGAGCACCCACAGACTAAAAGTCTATGCCACTTACATTCCCATGATGTTGTAACCGCAGTCCACATGGATCACCTCGCCGGTGATTCCGGACGAGAGCGGGCTGCACAAGAAAAGAGCTGTGTCACCAACCTCACGCGCCTCCACATTGCGGCGCAGCGGCGCCCGCTCGGCGTGATGCTTCATCATGGTCGTAAAATCCGAGACGCCGCGAGCAGAAAGAGTCTGAATGGGACCAGCACTGATCGTGTTAATGCGAATGTCGCGCGGCCCGAGATCGAGGGCCAGGTACCGAGTGCTCGCTTCCAGCGCTGCCTTCGCAATTCCCATAACGTTGTAACCAGCGACGACTTTTTCTGCACCGTAGTAAGTCATCGAGACGATGCTGCCACCTTCGGTCATCAAAGGAACCGCAGCACGAGCAAGTTGAGCCAGTGAATACGCGCTGATTTCGAGCGCCGTTACGAAGGCATCCCGGCTCGTATCAAGATATTCACCTTCTAGTGCTTCTCTCGGGGCATAGGCGATGCTATGAATTAGAAAATCGAGTCGACCAAACTCTTCGCCCACTCGGCGAAAGGTTTCATCCACCTCAACTTGCTTCGTCACGTCGCACGATAAAATGGGCGAGTCAGGCATGAGCTCACGGGTGAGGCCCTCAACATTCTCTTTGAGGCGTTCGCCCTGATAAGCAAACGCCAGTCGCGCGCCGGCTCCATGTAACGAAAGAGCAGTCGCCCAGGCAATCGAGCGTTTGTTAGCAACACCGAAGATGATTCCGTATTTGTTTTGTAACATAGATCCAATGTCCAACGTCTAATGTCCGCGAATCCAAATTGACTTTGGACGTTGGACGTTGGACTGATTACGCCGCTTCACTTTGCGGCTTACCAGTCAGGAGTTGTTTGTATTCACCGCTTTCTACCCATTTCAAAATCTCAGACACCCGCCAGACAGGAAAGGGATGGCTAAGACCGGCGGTGATTACATCGGCCCAAAAACGGTCGAGAGCCTTGGCGTCGTAGTTCTTCTCGAAGTCACGTGCTTGAGCGAGGAATCGCTCGTAGTCCACCTTGGAAGCGTATGTCCCGCCGGCGAGTTTCATCATTGTTCGACCGATCACGTTTGCGTCCTGGGTTACGAGTAGCGCCGCGCGATCACAGGAGAGCTCTGCGCGTCGGGCCCAGGCAAGCAATGCCGTCCGCATGGTTAGGGTCAGCAGCTCTTTGACAATTCCCGTCAAGGGCGATGCCAGGACCGCGGTCTTGGCCAGGTATTCGATTAAGCGCGCGGCCGTAAGGTAAAGAACATGTTCGGCGTGGATGTGACCGACTTCGTGCGCGACTACCGCCAATACCTCCTCGTCGGTCAAGCGCTCGATGAGCTGCGAGTAGAGCACAATCACAGGACGCTCTACCCCGCCCGTAAACGCGTTGGCCACGGGATTCTGTTGCACAAAAAGGTCTGGAGTTTCCACGCCGAGCGTGTTGCAGGCGATCTTCAGTTTGGCATGAAGATCAGGGCATTGCTCCGGAGTCACTTTGACGGCACTGGCTGTGAAGATGACTCTAATAGCCGATTCACCGGTGACGACCAGTAGTTTCTTCAATGCGGAATCAATTCCCGGAATTGCTTTCAGGGCAGCGAGCGCGCGTCTATCAGCCGGGTGAATGTATTGCTCCTTATTCAGGTTGGCAAACTTCTTGTGCGGCTCATCGGAAAGCAGAAGCCGGCAACGCCCGCAGCGAGCCTCACTGGTTCCCGGTTTCGTCTGGTTGCGCTGGCCGCAGTAACGGCAGCGCACAAACTCTGTCGCCTCGAGCTCTGAATCTGAGTCCACCATTTTCCCTCAGCAAGAAGTGCGGTTAGTGCTCGCAGTATGGTTCAAGCGTCGCTAACGTAGCAAGACTAAATTTAACGCTAACGAATCGTCACTTCCAGCATGTAAGTAGCGTTACCCCGTGTGGGAGAAACCCAGTTCGAGTAATCACCCGAGAGCGGCAGTTCACCCGTCCAGTCGGTCGCGTCGAGACCTTTTTCAGTGCCCTGAAGTGCAATTGCATCGGGTCCAAGGATCGTGAAGACCGCGTTCTTCTCGCGTGAGCTAATGTGAACGATCATCGTCTGACCGCGGCGCGCTCCTAAGATATAGCGATCGTTGGTGCCGCGCACGACTGCACCTCGCAAAACCTCCGTGGTTCGCCCGCGGGGAAATCGGACCCGCTTTGTTTTCCCCGTTTGCGCGATTACCGTTGAAACCAGTACTAGCATTGCGGAGACAATCATTGCCGTTCTCAAACCCCTACGTGCTTGCATACGAACCCTCCGGTTTCTTTTGCCTAAGCTTTGCGACTAATGTTTGAAGTGACGAATGCCAGTGAAGACCATCGCGATCTCATGCTCATCTGCGGCGGCAATGACTTCCGCGTCTCGCATTGAGCCCCCGGGTTGTATAACGGCCGAGATCCCATGTCGAGCGGCTTCGTCAATTCCATCACGAAAGGGAAAGAACGCATCCGACGCGAGCACTGAACCCTGTAAAGGAAGTTGAGCGCGCATCGCCCCAATCTTTACCGAATCAACGCGCGACATCTGCCCTGCTCCGACCCCGACGGTCTGCCCGTCGCGCGCGTACACAATCGCATTGGATTTAGTGTGCTTGCAGACTGTCCAAGCGAACAGAAGAGAACCAATCTCATCTTCGGTCGGGGTGCGCATCGTCACGACATTCAGGTTGTCACGCGTCAGGCTGTGCGAATCGGAGGTTTGAACGAGTATGCCACCCGAAATTGATCTGCATTCCAACAAGCCGGTGCCTGGCAGGCGTTTTATGCGAAGAATGCGCAGATTTTTCTTTGAGCGTAGTACTGAGAGAGCCCCGTCTTTATAATCTGGCGCGATTATTACCTCGGTGAATATCTCTGATACTGCACGTGCTCCTGCTTCGTCAAGGCTGCGGTTAAAAGCGACAATACCTCCAAAGGCTGAAACAGGATCAGTGGCGAGCGCCCGCCGGTAAGCAGTTTCACAACTTACATCTAAAGCGACTCCAGCGGGGTTGGTGTGCTTAATGATCGCACAAGCGAGTTCGTCAATATCACTAACAAGTGCCCAGGCGGCATCAGCATCGACATAGTTGTTGAATGACATCTCTTTGCCAGACAATAATTCTGCTTGCGCCAGACCTCCCACACCAGTCTTCAACCCGGCGCTGTAGAGAGCAGCCCTCTGATGAGGATTTTCACCGTAACGCAAATCGGCAACCTTCTGTAAGCTCAAGGCGAGCTCATTGGCTTCACCGAGAGGCGCGAACCCTCTTCCAGGAGCGGACTCTTCGGGCGAAAGTTCGTCTTCTTTCCTGGAGAAATACTCATTTATCGTTTTGTCATAGTTTGAAGTGCGTTGGAAAGCGCGTTGGGCCAGTCGACGCCGTGTGGATACCGACAATGCTCCCGCGTGGAGTCGTAACTCCTGACGAACGTCGTCGTATTTATCTGGCGACACAACAACCGCTACGTCGCGCCAGTTCTTGGCCCCCGAACGAATCATCGCCGGCCCACCAATATCTATTTGCTCGATAGCCTGGTCGAGCGTTAAGTCTTCCTGAGCAATCGTTTCTTCGAACGGATAGAGATTCACTACTAAGAGATCGATTTGCTGAATGTCGTGTTGCTTCATGGCTGCCTGGTGCTCGCTGTTATTGCGCAGGGCCAGCAACCCACCGTGGATGTATGGATGAAGGGTCTTGACGCGACCGTCCATCATCTCCGGGAAGCCGCTGACGTCCGAAATGTCCTGTACCTCAATACCGCCGTCTCTTAGAGTCCTCGCGGTTCCCCCAGTGCTTATGATTTCAACATCGAACCGCCTTAGCTCGCGTGCAAATTCGACGATACCAGTTTTGTCCGAGACGCTGATCAACGCCCGACGTATAGCCCGCAACCCTAAATCGTTGTTTTCAGTCATACTGTTGTTGAACGCAAAAGGATCCGTAGAGAATGAAGACGCTGTTTGCCCTGGACTTCTCTGTCCGCAATGCTAGCTTGGAATCTTCGTAACGTTGCTTGGTAGATTCACGAAAAAATCGTGCGTGCGCGAATAACCAAATCGTCCTACTGAGTACTCGACACCGGTCGGTAATAGACTGAGGCTGAAGCGATGCCGGCGCCCATCGCGCGCAGTTTCACGAATGTAGAATCCAAGCAGATACTGACTTCTTAGATCCTCTTCAATTGCTTGGAAGACTGGCGTGAGGTCGTTGTTCCTATCCAGCTTCAGCGCGGCGTCCGCATCCCCGACCAAGAAATACTTGCCTCCAGTTTGCTGGGCGAGTTCGCGAAAGCCCTTGGAGGGAGAACGCACGGCAAGTCGTCCCGCGCGCGGCTCAAAAAGCGGCAAGTGAATTACGTAGAAAGACACGCGTTTATTGAGCGCCGCATCGATCACAGCACTGGCTTTGGCCTGACTCGCATTGTCGAGGCCGTCGCTAATCAGAACAACGATGTGACGCTCAGCCCGAACGCGCGGAAGGTCATCAAACATCTTGAGTGCTCTTGCGGCCGCATCGAAAATGGCCGTGCGTCGGTTAGTGCCGGCCGCGAAGCTGAAAGCCGCGCGCGCTGCGGCCGAGTCGCGACCAAAAGGGACCACTAGCGACGGAGATTCCGCAAAACGAAGGACAGCGACACTTGACCGATCGCTAAAGCGGGCAAACAAGGCGACCGCAGCGTCATGCTGCTGCGAAATAATTGCGCGCAAGCTGCCGGACTGATCGAGCGCGAAAACGATAGCTACCCGGTCGGCGCCGGGAGAGAAATACAGACCGGCTGTAACCTGGTCCTTATCCTTCAGCGCCAGGTCGCTTTGCTCCAAGCCTTTCACAGCCTGTCCCCGCTTATCTCTGATGCGGATGGGGAAGAGCAGCAGATCAGTGCTGACACTTATAACGTCGTCGTTCTCAGAGGTGTCCTGAGCTAGTGACTTAACCGGCAGTGAAGCGGCAATTGCAAGTAGTGTACAGGAGAAGAGAACTAGAGATCTGCGTAGCGATTGTAAGCAAACTGAATCTTGAGTTGGCAGATTCTTTTTGCGCGTTTCGGAGGGCACGAGCATCCAGTCAGCCCGAGCTATATGAAGAAGCGCCCCAAAAACAGAATGCTCAGGATGATCAGAACCGTGATGACGATGATCTTGACTAGACTCACAGCGGTACCTCGGTGATTAAAAACCCTGAAGAACAAGCGCGACGGGAAGTCATATTTTACGGGCGTAATGAGCCGCTGTCAACGAATCGACCGGCGGATTCCACTGAGCAATCTTGATTCTCATTTTCTGATCCGGCCGCTGCGATTGAGTACGAACCAGCAGAAACGGGGGGTTCCTCTATGTAGGCTGTAGTTGTCCACAATACACTTCTCCGGTGGCTGCTTTCAATTTCGTGGTTTTTCGTGTGATTTCGTGGATCGCCTTCCGTGAGCCAGGACTCGGATCCACGAAATCACATAGCGCAGCCCGTTCGGGCCGCAACCAAACACTACCGAAAGACGAAGTTTTCAGTCATGATTCTCACATTACATACATCGGTCGCATTAAATGTACGTGCAGACTTGAGCTCGTACTCGATGATCGCAAAGACGATCGATTCAAGGTGGAGCAAGATCCCATCACCAGAGCGACC
>JACDCK010000321.1 GCA_013817595.1 Pyrinomonadaceae bacterium
TGAAATACAACGGTCAATTGCCTACCAATATTACGCCGCAAGCACCCACGCAACGCACCAACCCCAAGCCTGCGCCGGTGAACTCGACTCCTAGTTCCGGAGCTCCGAATGTGACTCCTGTCACTACTACGGCGCCGGCCTCTGCCCCGGTCAAGCCTTGAGCGCGTTGAGGTTGAATTCCTCGTCCGACGACAAGAGAGCGGCCTCAGATAAACACGGATTCTCACGGATTGATTTACGGGGGTTATCGAAGATGAGTCTCTTAAACCGTGGCTCCAGTTCGTTGTAGACTTCGAAGAAGCACCAAATGATCTTCTGGGTTATTCTCCATGTTTGAATCCGTGCTTATCTGTGTTCATCTGTGGCCTAAGATCGCGGAGTAAAGTCTGAATTGCCAAATCAACTAACCGAGGCGATCGAGAGCGAACTCTTGCGGCGACACAAAGCGACTGCTACAACGGTTGCCGGCCTGATGGTTGCGACCATTCTTCTTGCCATCGCGGCCTATATCAGCAAGAGTTTCCTGCGCCAGCAACATAATCCCTCTCTGGACATTGCGTTAAGAATCACCATTCTCATTTTTGGACTGGGCTCAATCGCTCTGCGTCGCACAAGATTCGCAACGATGCGACTGCAGGACATCGGAGCTCTCGCTGGTGCCTCGGGGCTGCTGCGAACGCTGGAGAAAACGACCATTCAAGTGGCGCTAATTGGCGCCGCGATTTCGGCCATGGGCTTCATTGCCACCCTCCTGACAGGCAACGCCTTCTATACCTATGGTGCAACCCTGGTTGCCGTATTCGTGTTGCTCTATTGCTCTCCCACTCGTTCTTCGTGGCGACGAACATTGCAGCAGTTTGCGCAGGTTCCCGCCGATCCAGCCGCAGCGGGACAAGCGGAATAGGTGCGAGTCTTTGAACGGCCTGCCGATTTGCCCCAAATTCGGGACCTTTCGTAAGATGTGTTTCAGTTGCAATCATTTGGCAGTTTGTAGTTGATGGTTCCATCGCGCGTTGGACGCCGAATAAGTCTTTATGAATTGGCGGCTGGCGCTTCTCCAACGTCAGCCGCCTTTAACATGTCTACGCCTCTCATTTCGCTTCCGTCGTTTGCAAAGATCAATTGCAGCTTGCTCATCCTGGGAAAACGTCCAGATGGCTACCACGAGATCAGGACGGTGCTGCAAACCGTTTCGCTTCACGACACTCTTCGGTTCGCAACGGCTTCGCAGCCTGAGATATTGCTATCTTGTGATGATCCCGTGATTCCAACCGATCAGAACAATCTGATTGTGCGGGCGGCAATTGCCCTGCGAGATCGTTATAAGGTTCGGGCCGGGGCGCGTATCCACCTCGAAAAACGAATTCCGGTTCAGGGAGGACTCGGCGGGGGCTCATCAAATGGAGCGGTAACTTTGTTAGGCCTCGCGCGTCTGTGGACGGTCAGAACGAACGTCTCAGAGTTAACGGAGTTGGGAGCCGGGTTAGGTTCCGACGTCCCATTTTTTCTAGGCGGAGGTAGGGCACTTGGTACGGGGACCGGAACAAGCCTCTCTTCCCTTCCG
The DNA here is from genome assembly GCA_013817595.1 of Pyrinomonadaceae bacterium. GTDB lineage: Bacteria > Acidobacteriota > Blastocatellia > Pyrinomonadales > Pyrinomonadaceae > PSRF01. Next base: position 1,565 of record JACDCK010000321.1, read on the forward strand.
GATCTTGCGTCGCAGCATCTTCTGATCGTAGCCCCCAACGCTACAGTGGCCACCGCGGAAGCCTATAAAGCACTCAGTTCAGCTGCCTTGACAACACGGAACTCCGACTCTATCCTTGCTATTTCGCGTAGGTCGACCAATTCCTCAGATTGGGATCAGTGGCCTGTCTCTGACGATTTGGAGAATGATTTCGAACAGGTGATCTTTGATATTGAGCCTGAGATTGGGCGAGTTAAGAACGCCCTGCTTCAGGCTGGTGCTCGTAGCGCTTTGCTCGCTGGAAGTGGTTCGAGCGTTTTTGGTATCTTTGACAACCGGGAGGCGCAGCAGCGCGCCCTTGAGCAGATTCGGGCGGAAAGCTGCTGGCGCATCTTTCCCTGTGCAACTCTGTCGCGCGAAGAATACATTCGAGCGATGGGATCCTGTGGTACCCCGCTCTTACGCTCTTTTGATCTGCGATTCGATACTGGGGCGTAGCCAAGTGGTAAGGCACCGGTCTTTGGAACCGGCATTCGTAGGTTCGAATCCTCCCGCCCCAGCCACTTTTCAAGTAATAAGTGATTAGTGAAAAGTGACGAGGAAACCCTTCTGACTTCGCAGCTGTTAGCTTGCTACTGATGTTATGGGCACGACCGGCGGTATAAAAATCTTTTCCGGAAACGCGAACCCGAGACTGGCGGAAGAGATTTGTCGCCATCTGGGTTGTGATATGGGGCGCGCCTTTGCGGAGCGCTTCTCGGACGGCGAGTTTAACTTTCAGATCGACGAGAATGTTCGCGGTGGGGATGTCTTCATTATTCAGCCAACGTCCCCTCCGACGGATGAGCACTTGATGGAGTTGCTGGTGATGCTCGACGCTTTCCGTCGATCATCGGCAGAACGCATCACGGCCGTTATTCCGTATTACGGCTACGCGCGCTCTGACAAGAAAGATCGGCCGCGCGTGCCCATCTCGGCGAGACTCGTGGCAAACCTGATTACGGTTGCCGGCGCTGATCGTTTGCTGACGATGGATCTGCATGCTGCGCAGATTCAAGGGTTCTTTGATATTCCGGTGGACCACTTGTATTCGGCACCAGTAATGATTGGCTACTATCAGGACAATCCTTTGCCGAATCTGACGGTGGTTGCTCCTGACACTGGTGGTGCAGAAAGAGCGCGCGCTTACGCGAAACGCCTGGATGCTGAGCTGGCACTTTGCGACAAGCGACGCGAGAAGGCAAATGTCGCAGAGGTGATGAA
>JACDCK010000110.1 GCA_013817595.1 Pyrinomonadaceae bacterium
CGAGCAGCTTGACGGAAGGGGAAACGTAGTCTCCGGTCTCTCAGGTGGAGTCGACTCGACCGTGGCCTCGGCCCTTGTTCATCAAGCGATCGGGGAGAGACAGATTTGTATTTTCGTCGATAATGGCCTCTTGCGAGAGGGAGAGTTCGAATCAACCCTGACTTTGCTGAAACAGTCAATGAACTTGAATATTACCGGCGTGCGGGCCGGCCACCTTTTTCTTGAAGCGCTTAAAGGAGTGATCGATCCGGAAGAGAAACGTAAGCGGATTGGCAAAGTATTCATTGATGTCTTTGAGCGAGAAGCAAATAGATTAGGCGAAGCTGCCTACCTTGTGCAGGGAACCCTCTATCCTGACGTGATCGAATCCGTCTCCGTGCGAGGGCCGTCAGCCGTAATCAAGAGCCATCACAATGTGGGTGGTTTACCCGTGAAGATGCAGTTGCGATTGATTGAACCGCTTCGAGAGCTGTTCAAGGATGAAGTGCGTTTGATTGGTAGGGAACTGGGAGTCCCGGAAGAGATACTTTCGCGCCATCCATTTCCTGGACCGGGGTTGGCCGTTCGGATCATTGGTGAGGTGACTGAAGAGCGAATTAAGCTGCTCCAGGCGGCTGACAGAATTCTGGATGAAGAGCTGCGGCTTGCGGAGCTCTATCATTCGGTCTGGCAGGCCTTCCCAGTGCTGCTTCCAATTTCGACGGTCGGAGTAATGGGTGATGAGCGCACCTATGAACGAGTGGTTGCAATCCGCGCAGTCACGAGCGTCGACGGAATGACGGCTGACTGGGCGAGACTTCCGCAAGAGGTGCTGGCCCGCATCTCTTCTCGATTGATAGCCGAAATCCGGGGAATCAATCGCGTTGTTTACGACATTAGCTCCAAGCCACCGAGCACGATTGAGTGGGAGTGACATGCTATAGTGTCGAAGTTAAACTAAATTCGTCGGTCATTCCTGCTGAGCCAGGGTAACAGCCCAAAATCTAGTCTTCTATCATGCCGGATCAAAGATTCGTTCACCTGCATCTGCATACTGACTACAGCCTCCTGGACGGCGCGATACAGATCAAGCCACTTGCAAAACGCACCGAAGAACTTGGTATGTCAGCATGCGCCATGACTGATCACGGAAACATGTTTGGCGCTATCTCTTTCTACAACGCCATGAAAGGCCACGGGGTGAAGCCAATAATTGGCTGCGAAACGTACATCACCCGTGGCAGTCGCAGCGATCGTTCCGCGGGAGCGCCAGGCGAGAAGGCGAATTTTCACCTGATCCTGCTGGCGAGGAATCTGGAAGGCTACCAAAACCTTGTCCGGCTTACCTCAAAGGCTTACACCGAAGGCTTCTATTACAAGCCCCGGATCGATAAAGAACTCCTGGCTGAACATGGGAAGGGACTGATTGCGCTCTCGGCTTGTATGTCAGGAGTGCCTTCGGCAATGCTGGCCCGCGAGAGATTCGATGAAGCCGCCGCTGCGGCAATCGAATTTGAAGAGATATTGGGGAAGGGCAACTATTTCCTCGAAATCCAGGAACACGGATTAGAAGCTCAGGATCGCATCCGAAAGCCTCTGGTTGAACTCTCGAAGCGCACAGGCGTTCCCCTGGTGGCCACTAACGATGCGCACTACCTCAGACCAGAAGATGCGCGAGCACACGATATCTTGTTATGTATCGGCTCCGGTAAGACAGTCAAAGATACTAATCGCCTACGCTATCCCAGCCCCAACTTTTATGTTCGCTCGCCCGAGGAGATGTGGCGGATCTTTGGTGACGAGTTGCCGGAGGCTTTAACCCGCACCGTGGAAATCGCGGAGAGATGTGATCTTCGCCTTCCGGAGAACGTCAACTATCTCCCAAATTATCCGATTCCCGAGTCTGACGCCGGGCTGTCTATCGATGAATACTTCGAGAAGGTAATCAGAAAGGGCTTCGAACGCCGTCGCCAGACGGTGTGGGATCGACAGATATCCCGAAACCAGTTGAAACATCCGCTCACGGATTATCAGACCCGACTGTCCAGCGAGATAGCCATGATTAAGCAAATGGGCTTCGCGGGGTATTTCCTCGTGGTCTGGGACTTCGTTCGATACGCACGAGATCACTCCATACCTGTAGGCCCTGGCCGCGGCTCAGCTGCCGGATCTCTGGTCGCCTACTGTCTGGAGATTACAGATATCGATCCCCTCCAGTACAACCTTATCTTCGAGCGTTTCTTGAACCCAGGACGAGTATCTCTACCTGATATTGACATTGACTTCTGTGTTCGCGGGCGCGGACAGGTTATTAATCACGTTGCCAACCTCTACGGCCGCGAGTCCGTTTGCCAGATCATCACCTTCGGGACACTCGCCTCGAGGGCCGCGATTAAGGACGTCGGAAGAGCTCTCGACATGCCTTACGCTGATGTCGACCGGATTGCCAAGCTCATCCCTCCCCCGGTTCGGGGCAGAAATGTGAGCCTGGCGCAGGCCCTTGAACAAGTTCCGGAACTGAAGAAGCAGGTTGAAACTAACCCCCAGGTTAAAGAACTCATGGAGATTGCTCAGCGCCTTGAGGGCTGTGCTCGCCACTCGTCGGTGCACGCGGCCGGGGTCGTTATCTCGCCCGTGCCCCTTCAGGAACTTATTCCTATTGCCGTTTCCGGGAAGGATGAACTCACTACTCAGTACGTTATGTCCGACCTGGAAAAAACGGGCATGCTTAAGATGGATTTCTTAGCGCTTACCGCGCTTACCGTTATAAATGACTGCTTAACTACAGTTAAGCAGCTGCTTGGGAAGGAGATTAACTGGACGGACTTAGCGCTTAACGACGAAAAAACGATGGCCGTTTTTGCGGAGGGGCGGACCGACGCCGTGTTTCAGTTTGAATCTTCGGGCATGCAGGAGATTTGCCGAAAGCTTAAGCCTAAGGGTGTGGAGGATTTGTCCGCTCTAAATGCGCTCTATCGACCTGGACCCCTTGATGGCGGAATGGTCGATGAGTTTATCCAGCGGCACTTAGGAAAGAAAACTGTGCGTTATCTGGTACCTGAGATGAAGGAGATCTTAAGCAACACCTATGGCATCATGGTCTACCAAGAACAGATCATGCAGCTAGCTCAAAAACTCGCCGGCTACACCATGGGTGAAGCGGACCTGATGCGCAGAGCCATGGGGAAGAAGAAACGGGAGGAGATGGTGGTTCATGAGGAGAAATTCATAAGCGGAGCCGTGGAGAGGGGCATTAGGAAGGATAAAGCTGAGAAGATTTTCTCGTTGATGGCAAAGTTTTCTGAGTATGGCTTTCCTCGCAGTCATAGCGTCGCATATGCCTATCTGGCTTTTCAGACTGCTTACTTGAAGGCACACTTCCCGGAGCATTTTTATGCGGCAGTTCTGTCGAGCGAAGCCCAGGACGCCGCCAAAGTGCTCAAGTATGCAAAGGAGCTTCGAGCCCAACGGATCGAACTGCTACCACCTGACGTAAACGAGAGTTATTCTGGGTTCACGCCTTTGGCAGGCGCTATAAGACACGGCTTAGCCGCGATCAAGGGCTTAGGACAATCGACTGTTAACGCAATCATGGCAGCGCGCAATCAGGGCACCTTTCGATCGTTCTTTGACTTCGCTGAGCGAGTCGAGCAAGGCACTCTAAATAAGAAGTCCTTGGAGAGCCTCGTTAGCGCTGGCGCTTTCGACTCCCTAAAACCCGATTCGCGCGACCTGCCAGAATGGCGGGCGGCGCTTCACGCTTGCATAGATTCCGCGCTAGCGCGCTCCCAGCGCGCGAAACGTGAACGCCTACAGGGGCAGAATGGACTTTTTGCAATCGCTGCGGACGATGCTGAGCGGGTCGAAGAGTTGCCGCCTCACGCGAAAGCCTGGACACTACCTGAATTACTCGCGAATGAGAAAGCAACGTTAGGGTTTTATATCACCGGTCATCCATTGGGAGATTATGTAGCTCTGCTGCAAAGTCTGCAGGCCGCAAAATCCATTGAGCTTGCGGGGTTGTCGTCCGGCAGTCGAATTTGCATCGGCGGGATCATCAACGACTTGCAAACGCGCACCACCAAAAAAGGTGACAGGTTTGCACTGCTTCGCCTTGAGGACGAAGCAGGAGGAACGAAATGTGTGGTGTGGCCGGAAACTTACCGGAAATACTCTGCGATGCTGCAGAACGAATCGCCGGTTTTGGTTACAGGTCGCCTCGAACTCAGCGAGGACAACCCGCCGACTGTGATTGCTGATCAGGTGCGTAGTCTCGACGACATTCTCAAGAATCGGGAGTTGGTTGTGTTCCAAGTGCCGGCAACCGACGATCAGGAGGGGTTGTTCGATTCAATTCTCCACTTAATAAACACACATCCCGGCAGCTGTGATGTAACGCTCGAGACAGTAATTGATACCGATACCGTGGTTCGGGTTAAGGTAAATTCTGCGCTGCGGGTTGCCCGCTCAGCCAAGCTGGAGTCCGCCCTGAAGCAACTGGGCTGTACCGTCAGGATAGAGACGGTTGCGGTAACTGTTCAGCTACCGAACGCCTCCGATGGGTTGTAAGGCAGCGGGCACAAGTCATGATTCTCTACCGGGGGGCATCATAATAATGACCCGGTCAGTCAAACAATGTGGTCCGCTTGTAAAGCGCATAACAGAGCGAAAGCCCAACACCGTTGAGAGTCGCTTCCCCGTCCTAGTACAATCTCACGCAAACCTGTGTTGCCTACCGCATTTTCTATGTGGCTTTCACCAGACGTTTGAGAGGGACTAATGTCTCAAGGTTGCACTGATAGCAGTTACAATGAGGTGTCAGAGGCGCACCGGATGAATACGGCTTCTCCAGAAATTCAAGACCTGGCCCGGCGATTGCTCGCTTTCGAGGCGGTGCACGACAACTCTTCCGCTGCACGCGTAGATGTCGCGGTGCAGGTCATTGAGGGATTGCGTACGCACCTCATCAGCCTTGCGGGGGTTGATGGCTTTCGATCTCTTTTATCCAGGGCTTTGACACTGGCAAAGGCGGAAGTTCCTTCATTAGATATGGTGCATGTACGCGCAGACGGATCTTTGGAGGGGTTCGGTGGAATTGAGCAGAGCCAGGAGGCGGGGGCGTCAGGGCAGGCCGGGATAGCGCTCGTGGCCCACTTGCTGGATCTGCTGGTGACCTTCATTGGCGCACCTTTAACTCTGCGCCTGCTGCGTAACAAATGGCCGGATGCGTCTATGGACCGAACGGATTTGAGAACTGAGGAAAAACCATGAGCGTGCAAGAGAAGGTGGGTATTCGGAAACTGCCGACCGGTGTGCCGGGTCTGGATGAGATTTTGGGCGGTGGCTTACCGGAGTTTTCTTTTAACATCATCGCTGGCGCTCCCGGCGGCGGGAAGACCACGCTGGCCCATCAAATCATGTTCGCCAATGCCACTCCGGAGCGTCCTGCGCTTTATTTTACCGTGCTGGGCGAACCAGCCATCAAGATGCTGCGGTATCAGCAGCAGTTTCAATTTTTCGACCCGACTAAGTTGCATACCTCGGTCCGCTTCATCAACCTCAGCCAGGTGGTGCTCGATCACGACCTGAACGCGGTGCTGGAGGAGATTATCAAAGAGGTCGAGGCGGCCAGTCCCGGCATCGTCGTGGTGGACTCTTTTCGCACCGTGGTGCGGAAGGCACAGTCCGGCGCAAGTAATTCGGAACTCCAGGGGTTCATCCAGCGGTTAGCCCTTCAACTGACGAGTTGGCAAGCGACCACGTTTCTCATCGGAGAATACGACGAGGACGAGATTCGTGATAACCCTGTCTTCACCGTCGCCGACGGACTCTTCTGGCTCTCCCAGCAGGTGGAGCGGAACTCCATCGTACGGAAATTGCAGATCAAGAAGTCGCGTGGGCAGGCCTCGGTGCCGGGGCTGCACACCTTCCGCATCACCGATTCGGGGTTGCAAACCTTCCCGCGCACCTTCGGCCTCACCGGAAGAGAAGATAAGGTAAAGGGACATCGGCGTCTTTCGTGCGGCATCCCCGAACTGGACGAGATGTTGGGCGGGGGCATTCCCGAAGGGGACAGCCTGCTGGTGGCGGGCTCATCGGGGACGGGGAAATCGCTGCTGGGTACCCAGTTCATCGTCGAGGGCCTCCGTCAGGGTGAGCCTGGAATCGTGGCAATGTTTGAGGAACGGCCCGAGGAGTACGCGCAGCGGGCTGCGAGCTTTGGGCTCGACCTGGACACGCCGCAGAAGCGGGGCAAACTTAAACTCCTCTACATCCGCCCTCTCGACCTTTCCGTAGATGAGACGGTGCGTGAAATCATCGATGCGGTGCAGGAGATGGGCGCCAAGCGGCTGGTGATAGATTCGCTGGCCGGGTTTGAGATGGCGCTAGCTCCCGGCTTCCGCACCGACTTTCGGGAATCGCTGTACCGGATGATCGGCGCACTCACGAGGACGGGTGTGACGATCCTCAGCACCGTTGAAATTCAGGAGGTCTTTACCGGGTTCACCCTCAGCTCCTACGCGATCTCGTTCCTCAGCGACGACATCCTCCGCCTGCGGTTCGTGTCGATCAACGGCCAACTCCGCAAGATGATGGTAGTCATCAAGATGCGTCGCAGCCCACACAGCATTGACATGCGCGAATTCGAAATCACTACCGAGGGTCTTGTCATCGGCGAGAGATTCACGGGCTATCGCGGCCTAATTACCGGGGTTCCCGGGCCATGGCACGCTGAGCCGACTGAAATCCAGGAGTTTCCGGACGAACTGGAAAGTAATCCGTAGGAGTGGGTGCCATATGCGTGAGGAACCAGGATCGGGGACGGGGGAGCAGGCTCTCGACCTTGTGCGCCTCAGCCGGTACTTTTCCGAACTTTCACCGCAGCCCATGGTCGCCGTTGAGGGAACAACGCACATCGTGCGCTACCTCAATGCCGCCTTCTCGCGTCTTGTAGGCAAGGAGGCAAGGGAACTGGTCGGACGCCCCTTCGCCGACGCCGTGCCGGAAGGGGAGGAAAATAGATGTCTCTCGCTTTTCGACCGTGTGTATCGCACGGGAACGCCGGAGATTTTAGTCGAGCAGGAGCACTGCCAAACGCCACCCGTATACTGGTCTTATTCGGTGTGGGCCATACTCGGGGCGGACGAACGCCCGGTGGGGGTCATGATCCAAGTGACTGATACGACAGAGATGGCGATCTTCCGAAAACAAGTGATCGCGATGAACGAACAACTCCTGCTCTCTGCAACCCGGCAACATGAACTCACGGAGATCGCCGAGAGAGCGAATCAGCTCAAAGATGAATTCCTCGCCACGCTCTCGCATGAACTGCGCACCCCGCTGACATCGATTGTCGGGTGGGCGGAGATGCTAGGAAATCCTAAGCTCGACCCGGTGGCTTCCTTACGCGCCATCGAAGTCATCCGGAGGAATGCACGGATGCAAGTGCAGATGATTGACGATCTGCTCGATGTCTCGCGCATCATCACCGGCAAGTTGCGCCTGAGCGTGCAACCCGTTGACCTCGGCACCATCATCATCGCGGCGGTTGATGGTCTGCGTCCGGCGGCGGAAGCCAGGGAGATACGTTTACAGTTGCATCTCGATTCTCCGGCGGGGCAAGTCTCGGTCGACCCTGACCGGCTGCAACAGGTGGCGTGGAATCTCATCTCGAACGCCATCAAGTTCACGCCCAAAGGCGGGCGCGTGATTGTTAGTCTGGATCGCGTCGAATCACACGTCGAAGTTACAGTCAGCGATACCGGCCTTGGCATCGCGCCGGAATTTCTGCCGCACGTCTTCGACCGCTTCCGGCAAGCCGATGCGACGACCACGCGAATTTTCGGCGGGTTAGGCTTAGGTTTATCGATTGTACGTCAATTGGTCGAATTGCATGGCGGGACGGTGCGAGTTGACAGCGAGGGTGAAGGTCTTGGCTCGACCTTCACTGTCAGTCTGCCGTTGATGGCGGTGCGCCGAGCAATAAGCGACACTGAGAGCGCGCAGCAGCCGGAGTTTAAGCTGCCGGAGTTCGATTGCCCGCCAGAGCTTAATGGTTTACGTGTGCTTGTCGTTGACGACGAAGCGGACACGTGTGAGTTGCTGCAAGTCATACTCGAAGGCTGCGGGGCGCGGGTAAAAACGGCAAAATCGGCAGCCGCCGCACTGGAAGCGGTAGCGAACGGCGTGTTCGACGTTTTAATCAGCGACATCGGGATGCCGGATGAAGATGGCTATTCCCTGATTGCTAAAGTGCGCGCTCTTGGCAAGGAGCGAGGGGATAAGGTTCCGGCGGCGGCGGCACTGACAGCTTACGTGGGCGAGAAAGATCGCATCCGGGTGCTGAAGTCAGGCTTCCAGACACATGTGCCGAAGCCGATTAGCCCGAGCGAGTTGGTCGCCGTCGTCGCCAACCTCGCCGGCCGCACGGGGTAGGGATGGGGCCGCTGGCCCCAACATTCAGTGCAGCTACCTATTATGAGTGTCGCCGACGTCAGCAAGAGTGCGGGAGAACAAAGCTAAGATGGCGAAACGCAATAAAAAGCTCTCGCCCGAGAAAGAAGTCGCAACCGTGGCGGCGGAGAAAACGGCATTTGAACGGGTGCAATTGGCCCGGCATCCGGATCGTCCCTATACCATGGATTTTATCGAGCGTCTGTTCGAGGAATTTGTAGAACTCCATGGGGATAGGAGATTTGCCGACGACCCGGCGATAATCTGCGGCCTGGCACGTTTTCACGGTCTTCCCGTAGTGGTCATAGGCCACCAAAAAGGGCGCGACACCAAGCAACGCAGTTATCGCAACTTTGGGATGCCAAAACCTGAGGGTTACCGCAAGGCCTTGAGGGCGATGAAACTCGCCGAAAAGTTTCGACGTCCGATTCTGACGTTAATCGATACGCCGGGAGCTTATCCCGGCATTGATGCCGAAGAGCGCGGTCAGGCTGAAGCCATCGCTTACAATCTCCGAGAGATGGCAAAACTGAAAGTACCCGTGATCGTGACTGTCATCGGGGAAGGGGGGTCAGGTGGGGCGCTCGCAATTGGCGTCGGGGATCAGGTGATGATGCTGGAGAACGCTGTTTATTCAGTCATTTCCCCAGAAGGTTGCGCGGCGATTCTGTGGAAAGATGCCAGCCAGGCAGAGCGCGCCGCCGCTGGTCTCCGACTCACCGCGCAGAATCTTTTCGAGGAAAAGATTGTGGACCAGGTCATCAGCGAACCGCCCGGGGGCGCACATACGGATTATGATCAAGCCGCGCGCTTTCTTGATTCAGCGTTGAGCGAGCGACTTGCAGAAGCCGTTAGCTGCAGCCAGGCAGCCAGGTTGGCGAAACGCTACGCTAAGCTGCGGCAGTTTGGTCGGTGGGGTACAGCATAGCCTGCACCCC
>JACDCK010000111.1 GCA_013817595.1 Pyrinomonadaceae bacterium
GCGGCCGTCGAGCGCTTGATTGACCGGACTAATTGGAAAATGCTGGACATCCACCAGGACTTGCAGGGCATTCCTCGCATCGTAGCGTTACAGAAAATAACTTCGTAAGACTCTCCGCTCGTCTCGGCATAAAATCTTGCTACATCCGGTAAGGCGATGGTGTTTACCTCTCAGAACCGCGAGAAACCGAAACCGTAAGAATCTGAAGAGGAACTTCCCCAGGAGATCACGACCATGAATAGTTGGATAAGACGAATTGTGTTCATCGCTGCAACGCTGAGTATGATGAGCGTACTTGCGTTCGCGCAGGACAAGTCTCGAGGCTCTCTGACTTGTCGCGACCATTGGTATAGCGATCGGTTGATGGGACATTGTCAGATTAAGGAACAGACCGCGGCTGCCGGGGGCACCATTACGGTCGACGCTCGCAAAAACGGAGGAGTCTCGGTGAAGGGCTGGGATCGAAATGAGGTCCTGGTACGAGCGAGAATCCAGACGAGTGCCTCTACTCAAACTGAGGCGGACGACCTGGCGAAGCAGATCAGAATCGAGACTGGCGGCGGCAAGATCTTTGCCGAAGGGCCAGAAAATCGCAGGGACTACCATTGGGATGTCAGCTACGAGATTTTTGTTCCGTGGCGTTCGGATCTTTCCCTCGAAGCCTACAACGGCGGTATCTCTATCGCAGACGTTAGTGGACGCATCGAATTCACCGGGCATAACGGCGGCGTCGTTTTGAAGCGAGTTGGGGGACTGGTTCGGGGCGGAACCACCAACGGCGGCGTGGTAGTCGAACTTGATGGTGCACGCTGGGACGGCGAAACGCTCGATGTGAAAACTACAAACGGCGGTATTGTCATGTCAGTCCCCGAGAATTATTCAGCACACCTGGAAACCGGCACGGTCAATGGGCACCTTAGCGTGGATTTTCCGGTGATTTTGCAAGGACGGATTACCAGGGAACTGGCGGTGAATCTAGGTTCCGGGGGACCAACTGTCCGTGCCATGACCACAAACGGTGGCGTAAAGATCAAGCGTACGGGTAACAACTGAGGCTCAAGTCCTACCAAACATCGAAAGGTGGGGGCTGAAGGTAGCCTGCTGAGCGCGGATTAGAAACAACCCGGAGTGGATCTTTCAACTAGCGCCAGAGGCGCGGCAGAAGGTGGCCAGGGGTGCGCGCGCTTCGCGCCGCCCCTGGATCAGAGCGATATAAAACAACCAGCCCTGAAAGGGCGGCAGAACGCCCCTTCAGGGCTGAACATTTTTACAGACCTTACCAGGCGCTGCACTGCGTTTGCGCCTGGCTACCTTCTGCCGCGCCTCCGGCGCTGGAATGGTCGACGCCTGGTGTGAGCAAAATCTTTCAATCGAGCACTGTTCAACTCTCCTCCAAACCTCTCACCTTTATCGTTTCGGGTTTTTATTCTAATCTGTGGATCGTGGACAAGTTTCGCATTAAGGGCGGCAACCCGCTTAAAGGCAGTGTCTCAATCAGTGGCGCGAAGAATTCTGCGCTGCCCTGCATGGCAGCTGCCCTGCTGACGCCTGAAACGGTAACCCTGCACAATCTCCCTTACGCACGCGACATCATCACCCAGCGCCGCCTGCTGGAAGACCTTGGCGGCACCGTGCTGACTCCGGAACTTCGGACCCACAAGATTAACGCCTCTCACATCGAGATTTTCGAGGCGCCCTACGAACTCGTCAAGACGATGCGCGCGTCGGTGTTAGCCCTCGGGCCGTTGCTAGCTCGATTTGGCAAGGCGAAAGTATCGTTGCCGGGTGGGTGTGCAATAGGAACGCGTCCCATCGATCTGCATCTTAAGGGATTTGAACAACTGGGGGCGGAAGTCAGACTGGAAGCGGGGAACGTCGTGGCCCGTGCTCCGAAGGGCGGACGATTGAAGGGTACAGAAATCCGCTTTGAAAAAGTCACGGTGACGGGTACGGAAAACCTGATGATGGCGGCGACGCTCGCCCGAGGGACCACTGTTCTTCGCAACTCTGCCTGTGAGCCTGAGATTGGCGATCTTTGCCAGTTACTGAACCGGATGGGAGCGCGTGTGCGAGGCGGTGGCACGCCGACTATTGAGATTGAAGGTGTCGAGTCACTCGGCGGGGCCGAGCACACAATCATTCCGGATCGCATCGAAACGGGAACCTTTATAGTTGCCGCGGCAATTACCGGCGGGGAGTTGGAAATTAAGGATTGCCGGCCTGAACATCTATCCAGTGTGATTAAGAAGCTGACCGAGGTGGGTGTGGAGATTGAGGAACTGAACCCGGGCACATTGCGGACCCGCTCGAAGCGAGGGTTAATTTCCAGAGACGTGACCACCGAGCCGTATCCCCAATTTCCTACCGACATGCAGGCCCAATACATGGCGCTGATGACTCAGTCTGAGGGGCGCTCCGTGATTACCGAAACGGTCTTCGAGAATCGGTTTATGCATGCCTCGGAGCTGCAGCGAATGGGCGCCAGTATCCAACTACACGGACGCATCGCCACTGTCGATGGTCCCACAACTTTGACTGGGGCTCCGATTCAGGCTTCGGATCTTCGCGCGTCAGCCTCGCTGGTCTTGGCCGGGCTCGTGGCGCATGGTGAGACAATCATCGATCGCGTCTACCACATCGATCGTGGTTATGAGAAGATTGAAGCCAAGCTGCGAGCGGTTGGCGCTGACATCGAGCGGATAAGGGAATCCGTAACGGCGCCACTTTCGGGAGCAACGCACCAAGACGCTGCGGCGTGAGCAATCCGCGTTTAAAGTTTGGACAAAAAAGGCCCAATCAAATGCCAGAGCAAAGCTGTTTGTTTTGCAGAATAGTTGCCGGTGAAGTGCCCGCTGATTTGTTACACCAGGACGAAGTCTGCGTTGTCCTCCGGGACATTAACCCGCAAGCTCCTACTCACGTCCTGGTAATTCCTCGTGAGCACATGGAGTCGCTCAACGAAGCCTCACATAAAGACGAAGCCTTGCTTGGACATCTGCTGCGGGTTGGGGCACGCATCGCAAACGATGAGGGTCATGCGGAGGATGGTTATCGCACGGTCATTAACACTGGAGCCGGTGCGGGCCAGTCCGTGTTTCATCTTCACGTGCACGTGCTTGGTGGTCGCTCGATGAATTGGCCTCCTGGATAGGCTTCACCAGCGAAACCTTCAGTCGAGCTTTGTAATCAAACTTATTGGTCCTGGAGCTACAACTCAGTCAGCCTTTGGCGCCACTGCCCCGACTCCTTCTGAAACGCCGCCCTCATACTTCTTGAAGTTTTCATTGAAACGACGGGCGAGATCCCTTGCTTGCCGGTCGTAAGCTTCTTTATCTGACCACGTGTTGCGCGGCTGAAGAACATCCGCAGGAACATCGGGACAGGAGACGGGCACGCCTACGCCGAAGATCGGATCTGGTTTTGTTTCCACATCGGTCAGTTGTCCGGTAAGAATTGCGCGAATCATTGCCCGGGTGTGCGAAATCTTCATACGCTGGCCGACGCCGTACGGTCCACCGCTCCATCCTGTATTAACCAACCAGCAAGCAGCGTCATGCTGGCCCATCTTCTTGCCCAGGAGGTCGGCATAAACGCCCGGGTGCAACACCATGAAGGGGGCGCCGAAGCAGGTAGAGAATGCGGCCTCCGGTTCTTTGATCCCTTTCTCCGTGCCGGCTACCTTTGCCGTGTAGCCGGAAAGGAAGTGATACATCGCCTGTTCGGGGGTAAGCCGCGAGACCGGCGGCAGCACTCCGAAGGCGTCGGCGGTCAACATGATAATGTTTTGCGGATGGCCGGCATGGCCTTCAGGCACGATATTTGGGATGCTCGTCAATGGATAGGAAGCACGAGTATTTTCGGTTTTCGCGGCATCGTCCAGATTGATCTGGCGCGTCTCAGGGTCGAAAATAACGTTCTCGAGAATCGTTCCAAACATCTCCGTGGTGCGATAGATATCTGGCTCAGCTGCTGGCGACAACTTGATCACCTTCGCATAGCAGCCCCCTTCGAAATTGAACACGCCGTCGTCTGACCAACCGTGCTCATCATCGCCTACCAGTTTGCGCTCAGGATCAGCCGAGAGCGTTGTCTTGCCTGTTCCTGACAGACCGAAGAAGATTGCCACGTCGCCCGAGTCGCCCACATTTGCCGAGCAGTGCATGCTCATCACCCCACGTTGCGGCAGCAGGTAGTTCAAGATGGTGAACACACTCTTCTTGGTCTCGCCGGCGTAGGAAGTGCCGCCAATCAACACCAGCCGCTGGCTAAAATCCATGAGAATAAACGTCGGCGAGCGGGTGCCGTCACGCTGCGGATCAGCTTGAAAACTGGGAAAGTTAATAACCGTGAACTCCGGACGATGTGGTGAGGTGGCTTCACGGTCGTTAATGAACATGGTGCGCGCGAAGAGAGAATGCCAGGCCAGTTCGGTAATAATCCGCACCGGCAAGCGATAATTGGGGTCCGCGCCCGCAAACGTGTCTTGCACGAATAGCTCGCGACCGCTTGCATGGGCCATCATGCGATCCTTGACGGTGTTAAACTTGTCCTGGGAAAAATCTTTGTTAACGTCCCCCCAAAAGACCTTGTTCTCGCTTGCAGGTTCTCGCACGATCGCCTTGTCTTTGGCGGCGCGTCCGGTGTGTTCGCCCGTATCAACAATTAGTGCCCCATGATCTGAGAGAACGCCTTCGTTGCGGCGAGAGATCTCTTCATACAGCTCAGGTGTGGTGAGGTTCCAGTAAACTTTGCCGGCTTCTTTAATACCGTAATTATCCAGTTCGTAATTAGTGTTCTTGTGACCCACGTGTTCGGTCACTCGTCCTGTGCGCATCGAAGTCATAGTGTCTCCAATATTAAGTATCGGGAGGCCGAGCATACGCGGTGCAAGCCTGGATTTGCAAAACGCGCCTGGTTGATCCGGCTGTAACTGGTATGTGATTTCTTACATCAATCAGGCAACCTGAAGCAAGGCCCACGGGAGCCACTGGCTTTGGGTTTATGCTCGCCGTCTGCTAATAACTCTTCTGAAATGAGTTATAAACCTCTAAGAGCGACCTTCACAAAAAAAGAGTTGGCTTTGGTCGATTCGCTGCGCACACCTGCGCAGGTGCAGCGGTTTCTCAGCGCAATGCCTTACAACTGGGAAAGCGATGGTGGGACACTCCGTTCTTTTCGTGAAGTGCTCAAGAGAAAGGAGGCCCACTGCCTGGAAGCCGCTCTGGTAGCCACGGCCGTTCTAGAACAGCATGGATATCCTCCGCTTCTGTTAAGCCTCGAATCCTGGGACAAGCTCGACCACGTCATATTTGTGTTTCAGAAGAGTGGCCTGTGGGGCTCGATTGGTCGCTCGCGCGACATCGGGCTACACGGCCGTCGTCCGGTTTTTCGCCGGCTGCGAGATCTGGCTTGGAGCTATTTCGATACCTATATCGATTTCTCCGGACGCATCACTGGTTATGGTCTGGCGAATCTTTATGATCTGGGCAAATACGACTGGCGCTTCTCCCCGAAGAATGTTTGGAAAGTAGAAGAGCACCTGCGCGTGATACCGCATCGTTCGATTCGCTCTTCGGATCGCAGATATGAAAAGTGGCACGATCGCTATAAGAAGTTCAAGAAACAACATCCCGACAAAAGGCCCGCGTATTACGATAATCGCCAACAGTGGTTGCTGTAGCGAAACTCGAAGACAGGTTCGATGGGGATCAAGACCCCATGCTATACTTTCACTGAATCCTCACTGGAGATCTATTATGGTTTGGGTAAACACTTCTCCTCTCGTCAAGACCTACACCCTGGAAGAATTCTGGGAGCTTCCCGAACCTCCTGACCACTCTAAGCTCGAACTTATTGCCGGAGTCCTCTACATGACCCCTCCTCCTGGCTACACTCACGACAACGCTGTTAGCAGACTCATCCGTCTGCTCTCAGAATATCTAATCAAGTCGGGCGATGCAGGAACGCTGTATGTGCCACGCGCCGCAATCTGGACCAGCGCCAATACTTACCTCGAGCCTGACCTGTTTTATGTTTCAGCGGAGACGGAAGCCAGGCTCGATCCCGAACATCGCACCACAGCCGATCTCGTAATTGAGGTTATCTCTCCCGGCTCAGCCATCTACGATCGCAACACCAAGGCCGATACCTATGCCGCACTCGAGGTTAAGGAGCTTTGGTTGGTTGATGAGACTGCAGAGACGATCGAAGTACGAAATCAAACCGGGAAGGCTTTTGGCGCGGGCCTCATTTCCAAAAAAGACGGGAAACTGAGTTCCGTCGTACTGCCTAACTTACTCCTGGATGTCAGGCAGATCTTTGAAGGCTAGCTCTGGTTCTTCTCAGAGGTCTGTTATCACTCTACGTCCTTGTTTCGCTTTGAAAGAGGTGTGAGCCACGACAGCGCTGATGATGATTGCGCCACCAATCAGGGCCCACTTTGAGGGCCGCTCTCCCAGCACTAAAAAAACCCAAATCGGATTCAATACCGGTTCGATGTAGCCGACTATTCCGGCATCGAGCGATCGAATCCCCCGTGACATGCCAAGCGTAAAGAGGGTGTAAGCCACTCCGAGCTGAACCACCCCAAGGTACAGAACGGCAAGGCCATCATGCAGGCCGAGACCTGGGAGAGCTGCGAGACCTGCGGGAGCAGCAATCAAGACGACCAGGAGATTCCCGTAGACTACTGATGACGCGCGGTTCACGTCGCGGGAGCTGGAGTGGCGCAGCAGCAGAAAATAGAAAGCGAAACAGAGACCGGAAGCCAATGCCAGAAGATTGCCGGTCACGTCTTGAGGTCGGAGTTTGCCGACGAAAAAGAGCGACATGCCTACTGCGCAGGCAATCACGGTAAGCAAATCACGTCGCCGGAACTTTTCTTTGTAGAACAAAGGCTCAAGTATCAGCACGTAAAGAGGCGCAGTGTACTGCAGGAAGATGGCGTTGGCCGCGGTTGTCTCTTTGGTGGCGAGAACGAAGAGCAGGAGCAGTGCAGCATAAAGCAGCGAGGCCACCGCGGTGACTCGGTTTATTCCGAAGCCCTCGCGTCGCGTGAAGATAGCGACGGTGATCGCCGCAAGTAGAGAACGTCCGAAAGAGAGCTCAAGTCCTGAGAGAGACGCCCATTTAATGAAGAGCCCGCCAGTGCTCCAGATGATCACGGCCGCGAGGACAAAGTGAAGAGGCGAAAGTCGTTGCTCCAGGTCCCTTTTCAGTTTAGCTATCGCTGTTATCCTGCTTTGCCTTTCCAAGATATTTTCCTAAAACACCATTCCACGGCGGAATCACGATGGAGACCGCACCGTGGGCCTGGGCCTGGCAAGCAAGGCGAATCAGGGGCTTGGGCTCGGTAGTGTCGATATAACCAAACTTCTTAATCTGCTTTCCTTCACGGGACGCGACGTCAGAAAGCTTTTCCGCCCCACCAATCACTCCGACCCAGCACGTTCCGCACGATGCCGAACGGCACTCAACAGGTATTGGTCCTTCCACACGCCGCGGATCCATTGCTCGCCAGTCGCGGGAGCGATCAGCTTCTGCGCCCCACGCAAGATCCTGAGCATCGTTTAGCTTGTAGTTTGCCGAGTCGTCGTTCTCGTCATGGTTAACGGTCCATTTCTTATCGACGGTTTTGAGAAAGCCAAACAAGCCCTGACTGTCGTCTTTGGCGCGCGCACTTAGAACCTGATCCGGCGATTTCTTTGCATATTTGGCGTCAATGAGAACTTTACCTGGCGCTGCCTTAAATGCTTCGAGGCCCGCCTCCCGCACCGTCATGAAAGCAACCGCCGTGATTCCTACAAGGAGAGACGCGTTCACCTTTAGTTCGCTAGCAACGCACTGTGCGACCTCAAGAATCTGATCGGCAAGCGAAGCGTCATGGGCTTCAGCCTGGGGAGCGGTGGACACAGACTGAAGTCCGTTCCGCTTTTCCGCATGTTGCTCCACGGCCTGCTTCACTCCGGGCCAGTAACGGTGTCCGTAAATAAACCTGTGCGAAGAATCGATCTGGTTCTTCAGATAATAGTCTCCCTGCAGCAGCAGCTCGCGCGCGAGTTTCTCGGGATCAGCCGCTTGTTGCAGGGCGGTGAACAACCCCAACGGGTAAAAAGAGAACCAGATCTGGGTTGCGGTCTTGTCGACTTCGTGAATTGAACGCAGGAGGGTGGTAACTGCCGCCAGCCATCCCTCTTCGTCATGTTGGTTGAGGAAGGATTCAAAAGGAGTTTCAGTAGCCGTCTTCATTATGTTGTGCTCATAGGTAGTTCGTATACGGTTTGTTGCCTGGAATCAAAACTCGATACTTTAGCAGTAACGACGACGGGGCTCAAAGCCGCCCTCAAGCCAAGACGACCCCGGCGTTTGGTTTCCCGACCGAAATCGTTGACAAACACAGAAATAGCGGAGTAAAAGTCATTTCCACCGGGAATCGTCATAACGCCACTGGCAGATTCTGAAAAGGCGGCCTACTTCACTACTGCGATGGGAGGGCTGGAAATGGAAACAGATAGCCAAGAACCTGCGAGGCCAGGCCGAACTTTTGATAGTGCTTACAGCTTTTCATTCGCTATTGGAATTGGTTTGATCCTTTTCATTGCCGGTTTGGTCATTAGTCTCACTCTCGGCGAAGGTACCAGCATCGGTTTGATCTTCGGCATCCCTCTACTGATTGCCGGCCTGGTGCTGCCCCTGATCATGATGCGCGATATGTTTACGCAGAATGAAGTCAAAGGTGCTTGTCCCTACTGCTCGACTCTAATCAAGACCTCAGATGCCACGATCAGACTGCGATGTCCCTCCTGCGGGAAGGATGTCGTGGTTCGTGATATGAAGTTGTGGGCTGTTGAGGAAGTAAGGCTCAGCTAATCACAGCCATCCTCTGGTCCAATAATCGCTGAACGTGAGAGCGAAGAGGATTCCCATCCAGAAAAGCGCGGAAGCGACAACTACCCAGATGAGTCGCGCGCTGTAACGGACGTGCATGAAATAGAGCACGACGAGCGTGGCCTTCACGACCGCGATGGTCATCGCGACGATCACATTCAAACGTCCCGGAAAGTCCTGGAACGCTGCTAAAACAGTCACGGCTGTGCCCGTCATCAACGCCAGGAAGATGCTTACATAGACCTTTACTGGGACAATGTGTTCACTCATGGCTCTAGCCCGCGTGCCCGCCCAGATGCCTGCCCAGCAGATAAAGCAGCGGAAACAAAAAGATCCAGACGATATCAACAAAGTGCCAGTAGAGGCCGGTGACCTCGACCGGATTGTGATACTCGGGACTGTAGCGGCCCTTCACCGAGAAATAGAGAATTACGGAAAGCAAACCTACGCCAATGATCATATGTAGCGCATGCATGCCAGTC
>JACDCK010000112.1 GCA_013817595.1 Pyrinomonadaceae bacterium
GGTGAACAGTCTGTCGCCGTTTATATCCTGTCCCGTTGTAATGTTGAAAGGCCTGCCCGAAGTCGCCATGATGAAAGGGTTAAGACTCACTTGCCGCCAGGGCAAGTTGATCGTGCCCGCAAACGTGAAGCGATGACGCACGTCAAAAGCTGCGCGTCCGAATTCACCGGTCAGGTCATAGGAGTTGGCCGGGAAGAGAGAACCGCCTTGCCCGTCCGTGTCGTTTGTGGTCTTGCTCAGCGAGTAGCTGGAAAAGAAGCTGATGGACCGGTTGAACCTGTTATTGAAACCAATAAACAATTGCCTCTGATTAAACCTGCCACTCGACTCATACTGGTAAATCTCCCCCACGTTTCCGAAGGGCCGAAGGCCGTTGGGATTCGTCGCGGTTATGGAGCCAGGCAAGGGAGCGTTTATATCGCGAGCCCGCACGACGTGCTGAATCTGATTAACAAACAGGCCGGCAAACATGGTGAACCTGTGAGGCAATTGTCGTTCAACCTGCAGTCCACCAAGATACACGATGGGCGCTTGGAGGTTATCAGGTATTCGCCAGGTGATCTGGCGCGCGGTATTTAGCCCAATCAGTGGTGGCACATTGGGAAAAAAGTCCAGCGGGCTCAGAGTCGGGGGAACAAATTGTCCGTTAACAAACAACGGCGTTTCGCTGACGAAGAACTGCTGCTGATTTACCCCATTGAAGCGATTGGCCTGTAGCGTTGAGTTCTCATTGAAACGATTGTAGAAAACTCCGCCACCGGCACGAATAACCATCTTGGGCGGGCGCGCGCTGTCAGCCGCTCCGGGTGACCAGGCGAATGCTACGCGGGGCGCAAAGTTGAATTTGCTATCGATGTTGGTTTGCTTTTCGTAACGTAATCCAAAGCTGAATGTAAGGTTCGGCCGCACACGCCAATCATCCTGCGCGTAAATACCGAAATCTACCTGTCCGACGCTTGCCTCGGGATTGCCGGATGAAATATTGAACTGTGAGGCGCCGCCGCCAAGCGCTCGAATCTGAAGCGAGGTCAATCCTAATTCCTGACCAAGAAGGGTCCTGCGGTATCGCTCGAGACTGTCTTCAAAGATTGGCGCTGCGCCCGGGATGGGCTGATTATTCGCGTCCAGCTCCGGAACCAGTCCGCCAGTAAAAGTGTAGGTCCCGCCAAAGTTATTCGGATTGATGTCAGTGATGCTCCCTCCACGAACGCGTGCGCCGAACTTCAGCGCGTGAGTTCCTCTCTGCCAGGCCAGAAAGTTCTGCAATTCCCAACGCTGGTCTGTATTCAGCACCTCGCCCACTTGCGAGCCGCCGCTGGTGAAGGCGCTGCTGACATTGAGGGTAAGCTGCGAAATGTCGCCGAAGGTCTCTGAGCGCTGCCGCGTGTACTGAAACCGAGTCTCGTTGATCATCGCCGGATTAAGCACGGCTGTCTCGGTGAGCTGAAAAGTGTGCTGGTTGAAGGCAGTGTCAAAGGCCCGTTCAGGTAATGAAAACCCTCCAATTCCAGCGGTTTCTGTTCGCGTGCTGAAGCTGTAGCGGGCAATGAGGGTGTTGTTTGAGTTTAGCTGAAAGTCCAGGCGCGGACTGAAGGTCGTATTGCGGCGCGGCACGACAACGCCAAAACCGAGATTAAGCGGGTTTAGGTTGACGTCAAGAACTCTCGCTTTTACAAGTTCGTTGTCATCGGTCTCGCGCCGCTCGAAATCGACAAAGAACGAGGCTTTCTTCTCGACCAGCGGGCCACCCAGGTTTCCGCCATACTGTCGCGCCTGAAACGGAGAGCGTTTCGGAGAGCTGACGGCGAAGGGATGCCGCGAATTAAGACTCTCATCCTGGAAGTTAAAGAAAGAACTGCCGCGCATCTTGTCTGTGCCGGGTCGCGTGAGAATGTCGATTCGGCCCGAGGGCTGATCGTTCTCCGCTGCAAACGGATTCTGATTAATGCGAATCTCCCGGATCGAGTCCTTGGGCGGCAGTCGTCCGCCCGAGAATCCGTCAATGAAGATCTGACCTCCATTAGGACCAACTGATGGCCCGGCGAGAGCTTGCAAAGCGGCGGCGAGTTCGTCCGGGTCGTCGGGCAACGCGTCCAAGTCTTTGCCGGTGATCAGCGTTTGATTGGCGTTGTTGCTGGCATCAGTGCTTATCGGTGTTTCCGCCGCCACCGTCACCTTTTGCTCTTCAATCGTGACTTTCAGCGTGAGATCCAAAGACTGACGCCGGCCGGGAGCCAGATCAACCTCGGTCTGCTCCGAAGGGGCAAATCCCGGCGCGGCCGCCAGCACAAAATATTTGCCCGGAGCCAGTCCACCTAACGCGTAAACACCCTCGCCATTAGTGACTGCGGTTTTTGCGGTGCCGTTCGCATCGATGACAGTGATGGTGGCCCCTACGATCGAAGCACCTAACTCGTCCTTAACGACGCCGCGCAACGGCCCCCTGGACTGCTGAGCAAAGACACTAACTGCGGATAAGAAAACGACAAGACCGATGAATAAGCTCTGGCGTAAGTGTTTCATGATTAGACTCGGGGAAAGCTTTTAACTACTCGGTGGCTTTGGTATAGGCTCGCGAAAACAGACTCATGGCAAGCCGATACCAAACTGTGGGATTCCTGACCCTAAACCCGCCGCGGGATTGGGTGATGATTGTCCACCGGGCTGCTGCTGTTGTCTTGCAGCCATCATGTTCAGGAGTGTATCCGCACCGGATACCAGCGAGATTGCCGTCAACCGCGAAGAATCAAGGCCTTTCGTGCTGGAAACAATAATCGTGTCTCCAACCTTAACGTCGGCCAATGCAATTGTCGGCAGGCGTTCCAGCATGTCCTGAATGTTCATGCCACCGCCGCCGCCACGAATCCCGCCGCCACCTCCACCTTGCTGGGGTCGACCGCCACTGGCTGGTGCTCCAGGCTGCCCTGTAGGAGGGCTGCCTGGTCTCCCGCCAGGTCCGCCGCGACCAAACATCATCACTTCACCCTCTGCGGGAAACTTGCGTAGAACTGCGTCTTGCTTGATCACCACGGTCAACGGCTGCTTCGTTTGCAGATCGTTGATTTTGATCTCACCACTCGCTGCGTCGACTGCCGCTACCGTGCCGGCTACAGTTCGAAACGACCCGGTGACGACCTTCTCAGCCGTGAACCGGGTGCCATCCGGGCTGCGTTCTCCCAGCGCACGAAGCTGGTCGCCCACCTTCACCTCACCTACCGTCCCGGGTTTTGCGTCGCCGAATTTTATGGAATCGGGTGCGTAACGTCGCATCTCCACTTTTTCAACAACAGGAATAATTACCGACTGCGTTCCCGCCATCGATCGACTAGAGATCGTAATCTCTTTTGACTCCGGATTAACTGCGGAAACCACGCCCAGGATTCCACGTCTGCGCCACTCAGCACGTTCTGCCTCCTGCTTCTTTGCGATGTCCGCCTTGTTCATGACGATCAAAGCGGCAGCCGGAACAGATTTCTGGTCGTCTGAAACCTTGCCTCTAGCCCAAACGCGATCACCCTCCGCCACGTCAGCCAAAGCAATCTTCGTGGCGTTCGCCAGCGTGGTCTCGCCGGGCGCGAGCCGCATGTATACCGTCTTGTCGCTCACCGTTACGGTAACCACTGACCCAGCGTCCGTCTTGAGGATAAGATTGCTGGAGCTCGGATCAATCGCCTTCACCTCACCGATTGCGGAATTGGGAGTTATTCCTTTGTCGGCCTGCTGGGAGGCCGGGGTGGCTTGAGGCGTTTGCGCGTATGCGCCGGCAGTTCCTGTAAGCAAAGCCAGCGCGATCGCAAGAAAATGCGCTCTCATTATTTCCCCTCTTCTTTTAGCAAAACACCGCGGACGGCTAAATTATGACAAACACTGAGACTCCAGCGTTGAATATGGAGCAAAAGCCCACATCTTTTTGTAACGCAAGAGCCGCAGCGAATGTTCTGAATACGTCCCTTAACAGGATAACCCGAGCATCTTTCCCAATTGATTTCACTTCTCCTATTCCGGAAAGTTGCGCAAATATCCCCTTCTGGTACGCACCAGGCTTTGGATGCAGGGAGAGAGGGTTCTGTCTAAGTCTTTTAAGGGCGAGAACTGATCAAATTCGGTTGAGATCGCCCCCAACCAATACGATATCGCGCGGTGAAGGCCAGACCCAGGCTGGTGACGATCATGACAGCAACGACGAGGGGCCAAATAAAAGGCAGTGACGAAAGGGCTATCCAAAACGAGGTTCCCAGCAGCAGCGCAACGGATTCGGAATTCCTACCAATGGGCAGAAACTTGCGCTGCAACCAGCGCCCGGTAGCAGCATAAATGACAACCCGCCCAAAAAGGCCAGCAACCACGATCAATAAGAGGGCCAGCAACCCAATGAGTGCGCTAAGGGCTGTCGGGAAATAGTGAAGACTGAATGGTACCCCAGCCCCGATTATCGCGGCGGCAACAAATCCAATTATCGCCACGCGTACGGTAGTTAATTGGAGTCGTGCTATTCCCAGGCTTATCGTTCCGGGCATTGCCGCCGTTAAAGCGAGCGACACAACAAACCAAAATAGGACGGCCAGGATGCGCAAACCTACATAGCGCGCAGACCAGTGCGGCGTAACCATTTCTGTTGGATTCCGCATCATGTTGCGCAGTTCCTGCTCGTACCCTGCGTACATTATGGTGGTACTGGACGCGCTTCGATTTGGCGCCTCGTTACCGTGCCGGTAAGCACCGCCAATCACAATCACATCCCCGCCAATTCGTGATCCTTCGAGCTGGATGACTGAGCCACCAATCGCGGCCACATCGCCTTCTACTGTGCCCTGAACGATGACGTCGGCTCCCAACGCAATCGCTCCATTCTTGACGGTCCCAGTGATTTTTATTGAGCGGCCCAAGCCATATGCTATGGTGTCGCTCACACCCTCAACCAGATAAGGATCATCGGCCGGCGAACTCGTGGCTACCTGGCCTTGAATCGCGACGAACATGCTCAAGACCAAAAGCAACAGGCCGCCGGCCCGATAGAGGCGGAGTCCCCAGCGGGGCAGCCCCGCTGGAGTGCTCATTAGCTGGATCAGCACCGGGGTCCCTAAGCGGGCATCCCGCTTGGGGTGGTGGAATGGGTCGTAGGGGTTATGAAGCACCAAGTCGTTCACAGTTAATGCTGAAGTTATCCCCATGTAATACGACTCACTACTCGGAAAGGCGCATCTCGTGATGTCTGTGATAGCTGGAGATCAGGAGTGAGAGCAACACGACGCCAAGGGCTAGCAAAAGCGCGGCTAGACCAGCGAAAGGCGACTCTGGAATAAGCCCTCCGCTGATAACTCGCGAAATTACCGTCAGGCCGACGGCGGCATCGTACAGCGTCGTCCAAAGCAACTCAAAGACTCCGAAAATCTGATTGGCTACTGTCCGCCCACTAAAAAACACTGCTTTGCTCGCAGCCGCGCCAAGCAGGACAAATGATGCAAGCGCGAGAATCAGACAGAACCGAAAAGCCCGCTTATGTTCGCTGCCTTCACGCACTCCACTCATATCGCTTTCGGCGCGGGCCGCAACAATCTGGGCGAAATTGCTGGGCACGGCAAGATCGGGAGCCAGCGTGAGGGTGGCGTCGAGTTCACGCATGAAGAGTCGCTGCGCGTTTAGCTCGGCTTTGCACACTCGGCATTCCAACAAGTGCTGTTCGAAGAGCGCATCCGCAGAAGCGTCGAGCTCGCCGTCAAGATAAGCGGAGATCTGTTCTCCCTGACACCGATGATTGCCATTATCCATCAACATAGCCCGATCATATGCTCGTGATGCCACGGCCGATAAACTGCTGCCTCATCACTTCACGCGCTCTGAACAATCGGTTCTTAACTGTTCCCAGCGGCAACCCCGTGACTTCGACGATTTCCTCATACGTAAGATCCTGGGAATGACGCAACACAATCAACTCCCGGTAAGTGCTTGGAAGCGATTGGACCACCGCTTCGAT
This sequence comes from Pyrinomonadaceae bacterium, assembly GCA_013817595.1. Classification (GTDB taxonomy): domain Bacteria; phylum Acidobacteriota; class Blastocatellia; order Pyrinomonadales; family Pyrinomonadaceae; genus PSRF01. Next base: position 5,975 of record JACDCK010000112.1, read on the forward strand.
CTCCAGCCTCCGTTCTTTTCGCTCGCTCTCCTGCTCTGGGCTCAGGCTGCCACTCTCGATTGGCAGCTCGTATTGATCACCCTCTATTCCGCTGCTCAGAGATCGCTCACGTCCCGCGTTTCGCCGCAGGTGATCGACTGCCGAATTGTGTGCGATCTTGTAGATCCAGGTTGAGAACTTGAATTCGGAACGGTAACGCGCGAGCGAACCGTAGATCTTGATGAAAATCTCCTGAGTTAAGTCGAGAGCCGCTTCATAGTCTCCAATCATCCGGTAGACATAGGCTGAAATCGGGCGCTGGTATCGCCTAACGAGCTCCTCGAAACTGCCTTCAACACCGGTGGTGGTCGTGGCCACTAAATCACGGTCGGTAGCGTCTTTCCAAAGGCTGGGGTATGCAATCATGTTCATGATGCTCGGGTGTTACGTTGGGAGAACCAGGAATGTTTCAGGCCTGAAAGTCGGGAGTCCAGAGTCGAGAGTCGAGAGTCTCAAGTCGGCAGTCTGAAGTCCAGATTCTGGAGTGTCAGGTCGGTCGCTTGACCCCCGACTCCTGACTCCTGACTCCCGACTCCCAACTTCTGACTCGCGACTCTTCCGCTACAATGACAGCGCGGCCAGTCCTGCGGGCGCTGCAATGGCGTCAAAGCTTAAGTCTCTAGTGGGAAGATGCAGGCCGAGGTCTTCCGCTTCAAGTGCGCGAAGGTTCCCTCCCAACGTTTCGTTAACGATTTCGCTTGCCCGAGCTTTGCTGAAGCCGTTGCCGGTGACCAGCAGGCCAGACAACATTTGGCTGGCTTCGGTGGTGTCCGCGGCACGGCGATCACGGTAGAAAAGTAACAGCCGGTAAAACTCGTCTTCCCGTTCCTCTTCCTCACACAGGATGCTGCGCAAGATTATTGGCTGCTTGTCCCGAAACACCAGGGCAGTGAATCCCTCTTCTGAAGAGCTGACGAGTAGCGTGTCACCTCTAAATCCATTGCCCGTCAGCCACTGGGCTTCACCCAGATAGCGTGGAAGAATCAGCCCGGCGCGCCAGCCAAGGGTGCTGAAGACGTTCTCATACTCTTCAAGCACCACCACTCTGGTGGCGACAACCAGGTAGCGATCTCTTCCCTGGGGATCTTTCGGAAGTGCTTCGCGCGAGACCGAAAGCTCACCCAACGGGACACCAAAGCCACGATCCATCTTCCATGCCAGGACTTCTTCCAACTCGCGCTGAGAGCCTGGACGAGTCTCAAGCGTCAGGATCAGGGTGCGGGTAGTGGCTCCCGGCAACGTGATTGACCATCTTTTTTGCCGGAGCAAACCGGCACTCGTCGCTAACTCAGAGAGGGCAGCCGCTAGTTCCGAAGGATCGGGAACGTTTGGTTGATCGAAGTCTGGTTGTATCAGCGACTCTCCCAAGCTGATGATGGCAGCACGACGCAAACTATATCCCTTGCCACGACCGCGATCGACTTCAACAATTGAGGCTATTCCCTTTTCAAGACCCAGCGCGGTCGATGGGTACCAGGGCCTGACTAGTCTTGAGAGTACCTTAGGCATCTATTTGGAGTGCAGATTGCCAATTGCCGATTACGTTTTACCCGTTTGCGATTGCGTGATCCCGCCGGAAGGAAATCAACTGAAAGGGTTCGAATCGGCAATTGGCAATCGGAAATGTTTCTTACCATTCGGAGTACGGCGTACCTTCGGATGAGACATCGGACGAGGCGCTGTGCACGTTAATGACCCCCTGTTCGCCGGAGGTGGAGTTTGGATCTTCTCCCGTAATTACCGTCCAGTCTTTCTGGCCAGTGAAGGGGTCGACAGGTAGCTCGCGCATGTAATTCTCGGTAACGAGATCTTCCAGAGATTGAGGTAGCTTCCCTTTATCTGCCGCGTACTGATCAAGCAAAGAGCGCATCTTGTAAAGATCGTCACGCAACACTGCCTCACGCGCATGCATAATGGTTCTGCGATACTGAGGCAGAGCGATCGCCGCCAGGATAATGATGATCGAAATCACGATCATCAGCTCCAGCAGCGTGAAACCCTTCGAGAGAAAGGGAGACACGGGGACGCGGAGACGCGGAGATGGGGGCAACAAGGTTTTATCTCCCGGTCCCCGTGTCTCCCCTTCTCCCCGTCTCATTCCCGGGTTACCAGTCACTGTACGTCTCTCCATTGAGCGCTGTTTCTTTCGATTTCGAGCGTACGTCGAAGACGTTCTCACCACCCCATGACCCCGCATCCGAGGCGTCGTAGCACGAGCGCAGATCCCACTCAGCTTTGCCGGTCATAGGATCAACCGGGAGGGCGCGCAAGTAGACCTTCTTCTTTGTGGACAGTTCTGGATTTCCCACCTCTGTCGCGTTCACGTCCCGGTTAGCGCGACCAACGCCGCGCGGAGTCACATTCACTCCGCTAACCAGAGTTTCAAGATCCGGGGGATATCGATCCGGATTATCCACTCCGAAAATGGTGCAGTCGGAGATCGCTACCTTGCTGCGCGGGTCGATAAGAATGTTTGGCACCTGCCCGGAAGGCGGCGCCAAACCTCCAGTGCAAATCATCCCCATGGTATCGCGGTGAAACTCATCGATAGCGATGCGCATCTGGCGCAGAGCATCGCGCAACTGCTGTTCCCTCTGACGTTTGACGGAAACCTTAACCAGCGGCATCACGCCGAGCGTGAGTATCGTCATGATGGTGATCGTCATGACCAGCTCAATCAGCGTAAAGCCGGATTGTTTAGGCATCGCCCTCGAGTCAAAAGTGCGCACTGTTGACAGAGTGACGCGGCGACCAGTAACCCCAAGTGCCTTCACCGTGTCGCCGCGTCGCCGCGTGTCCGCGTCTCGTTGTTTTCTGTAACGCTCCATCTACTGCTTTACTATAGTGGGCCCTTGTGCCAACTCGAGCACGACGTCGCGTGCATCCGCCGCCACCAGATGCATGTTCCCCTTATCGAAGGTTATTCCTGGTTCTCCAGGCCCAATCGCTTCCACTTGAAGAAAGACCAGGGATCCTGAACCATGCATCAAAGCAGCACTGTTCGCAGAAATGGAGATCAACCACCTCCCGGTGGGATCTACGGACTGTGTCAGAATCGGCGCTTTCCCATTCGGGAAAAGAGTGCCGTAAGAAACTGTAGTCACCTTTACTACCTTAGGATCAAATCTCAGCGCTAACACCGCGAGGCTTAGCGCGACATCCGATTTGAGCTCAACCGCGAACCGTCGCTTGTCACCGACCTTCAGCATTTCGTTGCCCGGCATCAAGCTCAGTTGGGCGATCCGTGAACGGTTTCGAGTTGAACTGACGGTGGCATCAATCGGCGTCGGCAAGCTGGTGAGAGCTGCATTCTGCGTTCCCCCGACTCCTGAATTTATAACTGCTACT
>JACDCK010000322.1 GCA_013817595.1 Pyrinomonadaceae bacterium
TTTAATAAACGACTGCCGCGTGTCGTCACCGGTTTCCGGCTCAACCGCAAAGCACCGAATCTCAGGTCTGATCCCTTTCGCTGCCGTGCTCACTCCTGCAAAAAGGCCGCCGCCGCTGCAGGGAGCCAGAATGCAATCGAGATCGGGCACCTCGTCCAAAAACTCGAGAGCGCTTGTACCCTGGCCGGCCATGACCAGGTAATCGTCATAGGGCGGAACCATCACCAGATGCTCCCGCTCGGCAATCGCGTGCGCTACAGCTTCGCGGTCCTCACCGTGACGATCGTAGAACACGATCTCTGCACCGTAAGCGCGAGTGGCCGCGACTTTTAATTTGGGAGCGTCGTCAGGCATGGCGACAACCGCGCGCACGCCCGCTTCGCCCGCGGCCAGCGCTACAGCCTGAGCATGATTTCCGGAGGAAAAGGCCACCACGCCACGTCGTTTTTCTCCCTCAGTTAACGAAAGGATCTTGTTGGTGGCCCCGCGGATCTTGAATGCCCCCGCGCGTTGGAAATTCTCGCATTTGAAGAAGACCTGTCTGCGCGACGCTTCATCGAATGAGCGCGACGTAATTACAGGTGTGCGGTGGATCCGTGGGCGGATCCGTTCGTGAGCTTCTTTGATTAATCCGATTGATAGCATGCGTGCAGTTTAACCGACCAGACGCCAAGTGCGCCAAGTGCGCCAAGAAGAGATATGACCCATGAGACACGGAGACTAGTAAAAACAGAGTGGTGGAAATCCCGCGGTGCGTGATTAGTTCCTGGCGGTCTCGACGCTCTGGCGGTTGAATTGGGCAGATTCCGTCTCAAACAAATCGACGAAGTTCTTTATGATGGAATCCTCAACGGCACTCATCTCCACGTCCTGGCCCAGTAGCTCCTGCATCGACGTAACCCGCTCGCCTTCACAGGCGATGATCAGGTCGAAGAAACTCAGATCGGTATTCACATTGAGAGCGAAGCCGTGCGTCGTGACCCAGCGGGCGATATGTACGCCGATGGCTGCAACCTTCCCGCGCTGAGTGTGCACGCCTGTCAAGCCTTTGATCGCAAAAGCGTCGATGTCAAAGTCAGCCATGGTGCGAATCAAGACCTCTTCGAGATCGCGAACGTAACGATGCACATCTTCGCGCTCGGGGCTGAGGTTGATGATTGGGTAGCCCACAATCTGACCCAGTCCGTGATAGGTAATCTTCCCGCCCCGATTAGTTTCAAACACTGTAACGCCGCGGGCTGCCAGAGAATCCGGCGGCAGCAGGATCCCGGCGTTATCCCCGCGCCTGCCGATTGTCAGTGTGTGAGGATGTTCGAGCAATAACAGCGTGTCGGGTTGTTTGCCTGTCTGCACCGCGCGTTCTGTTTCTTTCTGCACCGCTAAGGCAGCTTCGTAATCCACGCGGCCCAGGCGCTGAACCAGTAATTCTCTTTCTTTCATAAACTGCCGCGTCATTCTAACGTGGTTCAATTTAAAGACGAAGTTGCCAGACGAATACGTTTAGTTAGGGTGCTCACCCAGAGAGGATGCAGGTCACACTCGTGAAAGAAATCATCCGATCAGCGCCGGAGGCGCGGCAGAGGGTAGCCAGGCGCAAACGCCGTAGGCGGTGCAGCACCTGGAACGGCCTCCGGAAAATGATCCCAGCCCTGAAAGGGCCATGTGCTGCCGCCCTTTCAGGGCTGGTCGTTTATGTGCTCATGATCCAGGGGCGGCGCGATAAAGCGCGCTCGCCCCTGGCCACCTTCTGCCGCGCCTCGCGCTGGTTGAGTATTTCACCTTCTCTGCGTGCCTCGAGCGCGGGTTGAATATTTCGTCGGTTGCTCTGCAGGCTGGTGGAGAACCCCGCCTAGACTTGACTAACCGGCAACGCGGAGAATAGCTTTGTTTCAAGAACACAGATACGCAGCGCCTGGGCCAGGAGAAACTATTTTGAAACCCATAATAGCTCTGTTGATTGCCACCATCATCCTCTTTCCCGCAACCGCGTTCTCCCAGACAAGAAAACGAACTGCCAGATCAACAACTCGCGTCACCAGGACTACCAAACCTTCGAATGCTCAGCAGGCGGGCGCAACTCGAGTCGCGGACCAGATCAAGAGCCTGACTCGCTTTCTCTACCTGTTGGGTGGAGTTGCCAAGGGAATCGAAGCCGTCGACGATGCCGTCCGGCGCAACGAAGCCTCTCCCGCCGTCTTGGAGCAAGCAAAGAGAAACAAGGATACGGTAAGAATGAGTATTCAAAGCATCCGCGAGGGTTTGGACGCCTTGGAGATCCACTTCCGCACCACCCCTGAACTGCAACGCTATTACATCAAACTCGCAGGAGTGGCGTCAGGCGCCGCAACTGCTGAGGAGCAAGCAGCAACGAATCAATTCGATCGCGCTGGGCGAAGCTTGCTCGACGTCGTGAATCGCCTCACTAATGTGCTGCTGGAAATGCGTTAGGAATTTCGGATTGCGGATTGCGGATTGCGGATTTCGAAATTGGGGAAAGGGACATCCGCAGGTGAGACTTTACCTGGCACGACGACTACCACTTGTTGATCACTTTAAGGAATTGGCCGCGGATCTGCGCGGATCAGAACTCAACACAAGTTAGGTCTGTTAATCAGTTCCTCGTCAGATCAGCCTTATCTGCGTAAAATCCGCGGCCAAGTTTGCGGCCTCGCTATTTCTGTTTTGGATAATAACCTTGCCTGGCGCGGACACGGATCTCCGGGTGAGTGGTCACTGCGACTTTAATGCTGCGAAACTGTCCAGCAGGCGTTTGAGAGTTTGAGTAGTACTGCATCAG
>JACDCK010000323.1 GCA_013817595.1 Pyrinomonadaceae bacterium
TTCTGAAACAACCGCCAACACCCTGAAAAGGGCCGATTCTTTCTCGTAATGAGCAGGTCAGCGGTTCGAGTCCGCTCGTCGGCTCTCTTTTTTGCCTGCAAATTCCATAAAAATCTGAGACCCTCCGGCACGAACGGCGGGGGATTGGCAGCAGTAGGGCAGCAGTAGCTTCTCCAAAGTCGATCCCTAGCATTAACCGTCTGACCGATGCGCCAGGCTCCGTGAGTGCCGCCGTCGCGGAGGGAGCGACGAAGGCTGAAGCAAGAAATGGTGGCGAGGGTGAAATTGCTCCATAAGTTGCTGCCTCGTAACGGTTGCCGCAACGTTTGGAAGACGGAAGTCTTATAAGATGGTATTGTGACAGCAGGGGCAAGGGAACAGGGTAGAGGAGTTGATGTGATGAGCGCCCGCGCCGCTTCTTTGCTGGCCTGGTGTCTGTGGCTGCTCTGCGTAGCCCTAATCTCCTTCGGTTTGCTATTTTATTTCCTCGCCTCTCCGACCTCGCCGACAGACACCCCACCAGCTTTAACCGCATTCTTCAGGGTGCTGTCAATGGCGTTCCCGACGGTCGGCGCGTTGGTAGCCTCGCGCCGACCCGAGAACCCCATAGGCTGGATCTTCTGCGCTGCGGGCCTCCTTACCGGAGTGCAAGCCTTCGCTAGCGGATACGCAGATTACGCGCGGCTCGGGCATACCGGTTCGCTGCCCGTTGGAGAGCTCATGGCTTGGATCTCATCGTGGATTGGGGTCCCGGTCATACCCCTAGCCGGGGCGCTGTTGGTTCTGCTGTTTCCTAACGGCAAGCTGCTATCTAAGAACTGGCGGGTCGTGGTGTGGATGGCGGCTTGCGGGAGCGCGATGCTCACCCTTTGGGCTGCGCTGGGGCCAGGTCCTTTGTCTTTTGAACCGACCCGCGAAAACCCGCTCGGGCTCGGTGGCGCTATCGGCGAATTGGGGCCGTCAGAGTCGAGTCCGTTGTTTGATCAGCCGTCCTTCGCTAGGCCTGCTGGCACCGACATTACTGCCGGGGGCATAGTGGAGATATTAGGTAGAGTCGGGATTTTCGTCCTTCTTGTGAGTTGGCTTTTCGCCGTTGCGGCAATGATCATGCGCATGGAACAAGCGAGAGGGGCAGAACGTCAGCAGCTGAAATGGTTCGTGTACGGCGTGAGCCTGCTGGTCGTCGGTTTCCTAGCAGCCTTCCTAGGATTCGGACTGCACTCGGTGGCCTGGTTTGTGGGCATAGCCGCTTTCAATTTCCTGCCTATTGCCGCTGGCATAGCCATACTCAGATATCACCTCTACGACATAGATATCATCATCAACCGCACCTTGGTCTACGGCGTGCTAACGGCAGCCTTGGCCCTAGTGTATGTCGGTAGCATAGTTCTGCTCCAAGGACTTTTCCGTGCGCTTACCGGGGAAACCTCCCAGCTCGCCGTAGTGGCTTCCACCCTAGCAATAGCCGCGTTGTTCGTACCCCTGCGCCGGAGAATCCAGGCGTTCATAGATCGCCGCTTCTACCGCCGGAAGTACGATCTAGCCAAGACCCTGCAAGCATTCAACGCCAAGCTGCGCGACGATGTGGACCTTGATAGCGTTGCCGATGACCTAGTAGAGGTGGTCAAAGAGACGATGCAGCCAGCGTATGTCTCATTGTGGTTACGCCCACCGGAAAAGGAAAAATAAGATTGTTCCAAAGTTCGTTGTAACGATCGCTTAGCAAGGCGAGACAGTAGGGTTGGGAGAAGGAGGGAAGCGCACATGGCATCATCAAACCTTATCCGATGGGGAGGACGGGCAGCTGTGTTGGCTGGGGCACTCTTTATTGTGGAAGCCGTGGTAGTTCCGTTCATTGGGGATTCCCATTGGGGATTCCACGCCCTAGACGCTCCCCCCCACGCGCTCTTGGCGGTGGGACTGGTGGGTCTTTATCTCTGGCAGACAAGGCAAGGACGCTTTGGGTGGTTAGGGACAGTAGGTTTTATTCTGATTGTTGCCGCCTGCGTTGTGATAGCTCTCGGTGGCCTCGCCATCATCTTCGTTGATGGTGTGCTTAAGGCTCCGGTCGGGGTGTTGGATACGATTCATCCGGTAGAGCTGCTGTTGCTTATCGGTTCGGTACTTTTCAGTATGGCCACCATGCGGGTGAATGTCTTACCAAGCGGAGGAGCACTGCTGATCATAGTCGGTGCATTGGGGTTCTTTGGGATAGCCTTTGCTGGCGTTGGGCCGGAATGGCTTATCTCGGTGGCAGTGGCGATATTAGGCGCAGGGTGGGCGTGGTTGGGATATGCCCTGTGGTCGGAAATTGGTGGGTCGGCACAGCAACCCAAGCGTGTAAGGTGATCGACGCGCTAAGCGACGAGCTACCCTCGTTGGTTAGTGAAGCGACGCAAGCGGTCCACGTCTCCTTGTGGCTGCGACCCGACCTACCCTCGGGTGAACCGAAAGGCACGAGTAGGGCCGCTAGCCCAGCGCCTCGTCCATGCCATCGGCAGTGTTTCGGCTCATAGAGGGCATCCAGTGCGAGTAGCTGTCGAGGATGCTTGACCCTAATTTGACCCTAACCCACACGCAACACCCTGCAATACTGGGCAAGCGAGAGAATCGATAACCCTTTACTTATGCGGGTTTTGCAAGCCCATGCAACGCTCAGCAACCGCTGACCGCACACTCGTAATGAGCAGGTCAGCGGTTCGAGGCCGCTCGTCGGCTCTCTGTAATCGGCTTATATAAGCTGAATCTGCGAATTGGGCAAAGGCTCCGAGGTAGAGTTGCGAACTCTCTACACC
>JACDCK010000324.1 GCA_013817595.1 Pyrinomonadaceae bacterium
GCCCTATCTCGATCGACTTAGTTAATAGACGAGTTCGCGGTAGCACGATACACAGCTCTGAGAGTAGTACTCTTCTACCACAGAACCCGCTTGAAGAGTTAGTCTAATCTGCATCCGTCTAATCTGCAGTTCGAGCTTGGTGGGTCATGACCCCTTACCCATCCGGGTCCCTTAGAGCCGGGAATGTTTATAGACCATTGGCCCGAAGATGGACCACTAGCCCCGGAGGAGCGAAATGTTTTATCGATGCAAGTGGTCTATACACATCGGAATCCGCTAATGCCTTTGCCCTGTGCCCTGTCTCCAAGGGCCGTTTGGGAAAAAAGGGCGACCCTCGCCAGTCGAATTATTCGTAAAACATCAGTCAATCGAGCCTTACGATCTTCGCCGTTGTGCGACCGTAGTCCGAAGTTTGAATTACTCATGAACCATCACTCAATCGAGCCTGCGTAAGCGGGCGACAGAATAAAGACTTGGGCGTGAGCCCCAGGGTACAAGGCAAAGAATCGCTAGCCCGTAAGAACGGGCGGCAGCGCGTTGTTTGAGACAAACCTTTGACTTAACGATTTACCATTCACCATCCACCATTGCGCGGATTTGCTTCGCGCTGTCGCCTGCCTTCGCAGACTTGGGACCCCTTGTTTGCAGCGACCTACGGCTCACGCCCAAGGCTGTATGATAGGGGTAGGGAGATGCGATTGGTTTCGTTCCCCCTCCCTCCGAACCGGACAGGCGAATCTCTCGCATCCGGCTCTCCAGTTGGTGGTTCACCCAGTTAGGGATTGACGCAACTGGGCACGGGCAGCGACAAAAGAGAACAGCCCTTGCTCAGCAAAGAAGTTGTTTGGCCAGCGACGATGATCGGCGCCACGCCCCCGTCCGCGCCTGCGATTGCGGTGACGCAGGATGCTGCGCAACCTGGTCCGCAGTAATCGGTCTAGTGGCTCGAACGTGTAGCGATGGCTGTGCTTGAAATAGCTAAACCAGCCCTGCGCGCTGCGATTCACGTTCGCGATGATTGTTTGCAGACTCTGCCCATTGGTGCGTTTGGTCTTGGCGCGCAACGCGTCTTTGAGCTTCTTGAGACTCTTAGAACGCGGCCATTTCTGGCCTCGTTCGAAATGGTACCCAAGAAAGTCGAAGCCACCACGCTGGGTGGCGTCGACAATGCGCGTCTTTTCCGGATGCAGCGTTAGCCCGGCTTCCGTCGTCCATTGCTGCACCAGGGTCAACGCTGTGCGAGCTTCAGCTTCGCTGTGGCAGAGAATCACGAAGTCGTCTGCGTACCTGACCATCTCGAATCCACTGACCGCTATTAGATGGTCCAGTGGGTCGAGATAGATATTTGACAGCAAAGGACTGATTACTGCGCCTTGTGGCGTACCGGCCTCCGGTTGCCACTCACGCAGGTTCTCCAATACTCCCTGCTGCAGGTACTTGCGCAACAACTCCAGTACTCGACCATCAGCCACCTTCTCCTCTATTCGTCTGAGTATTTGCTCATGAGGGATAGTGTCGAAGTAGCTCTTCAAGTCTGCGTCCACCACCCACCCGTATCCTTGTTTCAGTAGATGGTCGACTCGGCGCAGCGCATTCTTGCAGCCTCGTCCGGGTCGGAATCCATAGCTCTGTTCCGCAAAGTCCCGTTCGAAAATTGGTTCGATAGTGGCCAGTAAGGCTTTCTGTACCACCCGATCCTGCACTGTGGGAATACCTAACGGTCGCTTCTCTCTGCTCCCAGCTTTCGGTATCCACTCTCGCCTTACGGCTGCCGGTTGGTAACTTCCTTCCCTCAGCCTGCCGGCGAGATACTCAGTGTGCTGCTCCAACCGCTGCTCATACATCGCGATCGTTTGGTGGTCCACTCCTGCTGCCCCGCCATTCGCCTTTACTCGCTCGAAGGCGCGCAACAGCATTCTTTGTGAGCCCACCTTATCTATCAAGCTGAACCATTTCCCACCTTTCACTCCCATTTCGAGTGCCGTCAACATTCGTTCCGTCCAGACAGTTGGTTCCGCCCACGCCCATCGAGCCCGAACTTCTCCGGCTTGCTTAGCCTCAGGCACTGCCGCCGGTCCTGTTTCCTCTTGCCTGTCCGTCACCTATCCACCTTCCTGCGCTCCTTCGCTCCCTCTCAGTTACGAGACTTCCTCGCTACTATCAGCGCTCTGACTCCTGCTCGCTCCGGCTCTTTGGGACTTCCGTCCATGAACACCGTCTTTGTCATCGAGCAGGCCTCCCTGATTCACGCCAGTCGCCTTCCTGACCATTCCGTCTCCACCCACCTGACGCCCCGCTGTCGTCGCTTTACCACGCTACCCCTCAGCTCGACAGCTTCCCGCTTCCGGACTAGACTTCGCCTTTGACAGGCAGGCTCGTCGATTGCGCCCGGCCGTATCGAGTTCGTTATCCTACGGACTGGTCGTTCACCTCCTGCTGCTCTCCACCACGCATCGCTGCGTCGCAGTTGCATTTGGTTACAGGCCGGAGAGCGTCTGCCTGGAGAGGACTTCCACCTCTCTGACTACTCGCGCTTTCAGGCGCACCTGTCGCCTGCCTTCGCAGGCTTGGTACCCTTTGGCAGACCTTGGGCTCACGCCCAAGGCTCTATGCTGCAGGTTGCTGCCGCATGCTCACTGAAAAGACCGCAGTTCGTATTTTCTTGCCTTTCAGGAAGGCAGCCGCTACACGAACCCCAGAGTTGGGGTAGCGAAGCGACCGATCAGAGGGAAAACAGCCGAAAGATCGCTCGATGATAATCCATACCAGGTAGCGAGGGTTGCGGCGTACTGT
>JACDCK010000325.1 GCA_013817595.1 Pyrinomonadaceae bacterium
CTCTTCGAGCAATTCTATTGGCCCACCCCCAAAAAAACCGTTAAAACGGTTGGATGCGGCCGACAAGGTCGCGAATCTAATGGGGTGCAAGTCCCCTGCCGTCAATTACCCGATTCAGACGGCTAGCATATCCGACGTGCGGGAAGGTAACGACACGCACGGTGCTCGGAAGTAAAAGTCACAGCTGCCCTGAACGCGAAAGCGCCAGCGGTAGGAACAACCCGGGTGGCAAGCAAACTTGGAGGCCTGAACATTAAGAAATGACTGCAGCCCCGAAATTACGGTCCGTACTGAAGTCGTTGTACGGGTTTTCGCCGCACTGCCGACCGTGTAACCGTTGCGGGAAGGCCGCCGCTCAGTGGGAAGAAACGGGTACAGGCACCACCGAGAGAGCCGGGGTAAGGGTCCAAGCATCCAAGAAAAGGTTCGCGTCACATAACGTCGGGAAGGTCCCAAAGACCAGCAGCGGATGGTCCAAGCTGCAAGGACTGCCCAGCGAGCGAAAAGCGACAGCTGGGGAGAGGCTTTGGGACTGGCACATGAGGTCGTAAGAGCAACGCGGGGAGTTAACCCTCTCTGGCGCAAAGGACCTCTGGGCACACTGTGTAATGAATTGTGGGCAGGTGCCGGATGCCATGCCGGAAGCGACCTGTAACCCACAGTAGTTACTAGGCTGTGCGTAAACGTCAGTGGGGCTGAGTGTATGTTGGCCATTGACTTAAACTCAACTCGGTGGCGGAAGACGCATGGTGTATGCGGTGGCCTCGAACCGGACTCGGGAAATCCGACCGTCCGGGATCATCGGGAGGCTCTGGGAAACACAGCTATGGAAGAACTAGGCACCCGCTCCACAATCGAAAGAGTGGAAACGGAAACTCTCTTCCTAAGGTGCTAGTGCGCTCAGTTTCTATCCCACTTCAGAGGAGTATTGTGCCTTGGATCACCTGGCTAAAGCGGCAGTGTGAATGAGAGCAGCCAAGCTAACGCCCGACGCCTGACAGGAACTGAGAGCCAAGTCACTGATGCAGAAAAAACAAAGATATCTTCAAACTAACTCACTACCCACTGGCAAACTCAAATGATTGACGAAAGCTCACCAGTTGTATTCACCATCGATGGCAGCGCTGCGCACATCACACTCAATCGTCCAGCGAAACGAAACGCGCTGAACGATGCGATGGTGACTGGCGTGAAGAAGGGCTTGCTTCGGGCGCGGTCAGAAGAAGCGGTGCGCGTTGTGGTGATCACCGGTGCTGGTCAGGATTTTTGCGCCGGGGCGGATCTCGAGGCGCTCAGGAAGATATCCGAAGCATCGGTGTCCGAGAACGTGGAAGATGTGCGCTCTCTGATGGAGCTGTTTGAACTGATCCGGCAAGTGCCAGTTCCGGTTGTGGCTGCGGTTCGAGGCCGGGCCCTAGCCGGAGGATGTGGATTGGCGAGCGCTTGTGATCTGGTGGTAGCGACAAGCTCGGCCCGGTTTGGTTATCCGGAAGTGAAGATCGGTTTCGTTCCGGCAATGGTCCTGGCGATCTTAAAACGCAATGTGTCAGAGAAACGCGCGTTTGAACTGCTTACTCGCGGGGTAGAAATCAGTGCGGAGGAAGCGAAGCAGGTTGGATTAGTAAACCAGGTATTCAGTGACGAGACGTTTGATGATGAATTGAACTCCTACGTAGGAGTATTCGAGAAGGTGAGTAAATCTGCCGTAGCGCTTACCAAGACGTTGCTTCATCAAACGGATGGAATGGCGTTTACCGAAGCACTGGAAACGGGAGTTGACGTAAACGTTATTGCGCGCATGACTGAGGACTGCCAGAAAGGTATTGCCCGCTTTACGAGAAAAGGGTGATATTTTCCTCGAACGAAATCCGAAAAACGTCATATATCCACAATTTTGAATACGTCTTCTCTCAAACAAAAATTTGGTTTGGATTTGGAGTCAAGTTTTCCCCTTTAAAAGTGGTGACTTATCCCGGGCAGCTTTCTTGGTACATTGGTTGCTTCACGAGAGAGAAGCTGAACTTTCCTGACGACGTCACTAACCCACTTCTCCGCATTCAGGTGGAAAAATACCCGAGATTTCATAAGGAGGCTTTGTTATGAACCCCAAGTTCTCATTCAGCAGGTTAGCTCTCGCCATTGCTCTGTTCTTGTGCCTGGTGTCACCCGCCATCGCTCAGGGCACGACCGGCGACATTGTCGGACGTGTTGTCGACTCAACAGAAAAGACAGTGCCAGGAGCAACAGTTACCGCCACGAACAAGGGCACTGGCCAGGCGAGGACCGCGACCAGCAACGACTCCGGTGAATTTTCAATAACTGATCTCCCACCTGGAAAATACGACATTACGGTGGAAGCGCCCAGCTTCAGTAAGAGCCTCGTCAGAGATTACGAACTGAATGTGGGCGCCAACCGCACTCTAAATATAGAAATGAAGCCCGGCGAGGTAAGCGCCGTGGTCGAGATAATGGCGGATTCGCTGGCCATTGAAACCACGAAGTCAGACATCGGAGGAGTGGTGACACCTCTGGAGGTGCAAAATCTGCCACTCTTGAATCGCACGTTCGCCGCCCTTTCTGTGATCATGCCGGAGGCGCGACCCACGGGTAACTTCGATCCCACCAAGACCCGCGTGGGAAACGTCGCGTTTAACGGTGGAGATGGCCGCCAGGTAGACGTTAACGTCGATGGCGGAGACAACAAGGACAACGTCGTGGGAAGTTTGCTGCAGAACTTCTCGTACGAGTCAATCCAGGAGTTTCAGGTGCTGCAACATCGCTGGAC
>JACDCK010000113.1 GCA_013817595.1 Pyrinomonadaceae bacterium
CTCTAAGACAATCAATGAGAAAATTATCGATACAGACAAAGTTAAGATTCTAAAAAGGGTTTCTCTTTTGAAGACACTCATAAATATATTTACCTACCGACTGGGTGGAAATATCATAGCGGCTGCGTTTCATTGAGGGGGCTAATGGATAAGATATACTCCCGAGTCCGCGTAATTATTGAGTCGTAAGGCGCTGCTTTGGAAATTCCTTGATCATTCCTAAAACATGGCGCAACTTCGGAATCAGTCTCTTGAAGCACGTTCAGTAGGTTAACCTCTTCTCAATTAACAAAGGCACTTCCGATAGAAGTTGCGCGATCCTCTGCCCCGCCTGGCCATTTCCATAAAGAACATCTGAAGAGTAGCGGCCATTGCTTACCTGGTTTTGGATCGCCCCCGAAATTGCGTGCCCATCATATCCGACATCCATCACATTGCGCCCACGGTCCCGACCAGATTGGCGCGATCCGATGTTCACCACCGGCACTCCCAGAAACGAACTTTCGCGGATCCCCGCGCTGGAGTTGCCGACCAGACATCGGCTGTTATAAATCAATCGCAAAAAATCGGTGGGCGACATGTTCTTGAAGAAATGGATGTTCTGCGGGCCCTCTGCCTCACGAAATGCACGGATGCCATTGGAAGTCCCGTCTGAGCCAGCGTCCACGTTGGGCCAGAACCACAAAGCGGGCAGCCCTACATCACGTACCGCTAACAGCGTTTCGTGGATGTGCTTCCGCGCCAGCTCGTATTCGGTCGTCACAGGATGCTGCATGACCACCAGGTAGCCATCCGAGATGTCCACCAGCGGCCCCACCCCACCGTATTTTTTAAAGGGGTCAAAGTTGAACTTCGGCTCGAGCAAGATCTCGGCGGCCAGATCAATCGAAGGACAGCCGGTCATGAACACGGCCGCTGGGTCTTCACCCATGCGTATCACACGCCTGGCAGCCTGCTCTGTAGAGGGAAAGTGCAAGTCAGAGAGCTTGGTGACCGCATGGCGAACCTTCTCGTCAATTGATCCGGTGACTTCGCCGCCCTGAACATGCGCGACCGGAATATTCATATATGACGCTGCCACCGCAGTTGACAACGTTTCATAACGATCAGCGACCGTGACAACAACATCCGGCTTCAAGTTATCGAAGACAGTAGCCAGCTCTAACAATCCCAAGCCGGTTGTCTTCGCCATTGCTGCCAGGTTCTCACCTTCCAGCACCATATAGACTCGCGCGGCGATCTCGAAGCCGTCTTCTTCCATATAGCGCACGGCTGTGCCATAGCGGTCGAGCAGCGCCGAGGCAGCCACCACCAATTGCAGTTCAAGATCCGGGTGCGCTTCGATCGCCTTGAGCGCTGTCTTGATCCGGCTATAGCTGGGTCGGGCTGTTACTACTACACACACTTTGCGGCGCATCAACTAGTCCTCTAGATCTTCTTTTAGATCTTCTTTCCGCAGTAATTCGTCAGCGCTGAGACTTCTCTTCAAGCGGATTCCAATCAAAGCCGGCAGTTGAGCGGCCGGAATGCCTGTTCCTGGTTTCTTAACTATCAGATGTTCTTTGCGCAATACCGTGCCGGCGGGTAAGTCGATTCGCGCCACCACGCTCTTGGTGAACATGCGGCGCAGCGGAGCGGCCTCATCAGCTAACACATTCTTGTCCACCGGATTGTCCATCATCTTCTCGATGAAGCGAATACCTTCGATTAGTTGACGAAGTTCGGTCGTCGTGATCGAGGCGATGACATCCGGCCCGAACATTTCGCGACTGAGTGTGACATGTATCTCCAGCACTTCGATGCCCAAAGCAGCAGCAGCCAGCCCGGGATAGATCGTGCCTGAATGATCAGAAAGGCCGACGGCGCAGTTGTAACGTCCGCGGAAAAAAGGGATGAGGTTGAGTCCCGCTTTTTCCGGAGGGCAAGGGTAGGCTGAGCTGCACTGCAAGACGGACACCGGCACGTGATGCGACTTTACCTGCTCAACTGCCGCATCAATCTCACCGAGCGAGCTCATACCTGTGGAGAGCAAAATGGGAAGTTCGGTGGCGGCCATGCGCTGGAGCATCTCGATGTTGCTCACTTCCCCGGAGGCCACTTTCCACGCGGACACTCCCACGCGATTGAGAAGTTCGACCGCTTCCATCGAAAACGGTGAACTGAGAAAGAGCAACTTGCGCTCGTCGGCGTGCTGTTTGAGACCGTGCCATTGCGCCTCTGTGAACTCCATTCGCTTCCAGTAATCGTAGCGCGTTGCGTCCTGCGGACTGAATTTTACTCGCCAAGGCTCATCAGGCGTGCTTTCGGCGGCGGCAATATGGGTCTGAAATTTGATCGCGTCAGCGCCAGCCTCAGCGATAGCGTCAATGAAAGCGTGGGCCATCCCTAAGCTACCATCATGGGATTGGGCAACTTCGCCGATAATCAAGCAACCACCGGTTTCTGAGTTCTCGCTGCTGGTCGAGGAATTGGAAGGCCCCCTGAAGTTCATTGCCATCGTTTACACCAAATCTGCAAACTTCTTTTCCATCCGCCGGAAGTAGAATGCTCCACCGACCAGAATACCGACTGCGGCCAGCGCAGAGACAGCAATGGTTGGCCCCGGCGCGGTGTTAGCGCCCAACAGCGCCCAGCGAAAGCCCTCGACGACTCCGACCATCGGATTCAATCCATAAATCGTGCGCCAGGGCTCGGAGAGCAAACTGCTCGGATAGGCAATCGGCGTCGCGAACATCCAGAACTGAGTAATAAACGGCAATACATAGCGTACATCACGATATTCCACATTCAGCACTGAGAGCCACAGCCCTACGCCCAATGAGGTGACCAGCGCCAGCAGCAGGAACACCGGCAGCCAAAGCGTGTTAATTGTCGGGAGAATGCCATAGTAAAGCATCATCACGATGAGCACGCCGAAGGCAATCATAAAGTCCACTAATCCGGAAAGCACAGAGGCAATGGGAATTACTAAACGAGGAAAATAGACCTTCGTAATCAGATTAGAGCTGCCAACCAGGCTGCCAGTGGTTTGTCCTAATCCGTGAGCGAAAAAGGTCCACGGGACAAGGGCAGTAAAGCTAAAAATCGGATAAGGAATACCGTCCGAGGGCATTTTGGCCAGCTTGCCGAAGAATAAACTGAAAACCAGCATCGTGAAAAGCGGCTGGATCACGGCCCATGTCGCTCCTAGAACAGTCTGCTTGTAGCGCACTTTGACGTCGCGCCAGATGAGGAAATAAAGCAGCTCTCGGTATGCCCACAACTCGCTCAGTTTAAGTCCGACCCACCCGGTAGATGGCTCAATCCTTAAGTAAGGGAGCGCGCCTCTCCGTCCGTGCGTATCTGATTTTCCTTTGCTGATAGTAGTCGCGCTGTTCATCATGTCTAATCTCTGGAATTGGAGCGCGGGCATCCTGCCCGCATAGCGTGCGTCAGCCCGCTCATGGCTTCGCGTTCCTTCAATCTTGATCCCATCGCACCTTGCCTTTCGCTTGGCGCTCACTGCGGGCAGGATGCCCGCGCTCCATGGAGAACTCCAGGCAAACGCTATGACAATTTCTGCAGCGAGAAAGCATCAAACCAGACGCGCCCGAAGATGGGACACGGCTCACTCGGACAGCTTTGACGTTGGATAATGATGCGCACGGCGTGGGTCTCGTCCGACGTTGCAAACTCTACTGTGTGTTTCTGCCAGCCGGCTGTGTCAGATGATAATGGTTCAGTTTGCGTCAACGTATGCCCGTCGCGGTTAGCATCGATCACAGTGACGACCGGCAATCCCCCTGTCACTACTTTTTCCGCACGCGCCATGAAGCTTAGCCGATAACGCACTTTCGGTTCAACCAACACGAGTTGCGACACAACTGAAGTCCATGGATGAGAAGCGCCGTTCCAGTCAACGCGTAGACTGTGTGTGCCCGAGCCCGGCTCATAATTATCGCGAGAGAGTCGCACGGTCGCGACATCGCGCGCAAGTTGCCATCCAAATCCAGGCTCATCCGCGTCAATCTCGGTCTCGAAGCCGCCATCACTGACAGTGCCGAGGCCACTTTGCCGTGTGCCATTGTTATCATCACGCCCGCTCGCCCACAGCGTATAGCTTTCGCTGAAACGCTTGGCATCAACGAGTCCCCTAAGCAGCGTAAGCCGATCCTGATCCGCCGCGTCACCTGCTGCGCGAAAGAGATTCGCCGCTTCAATAGTCTCTCCTTGATTGGCGAAGAAACGTGCAAGCGCGAGGTGTGTCGCGGTGGTTTGTGGTTGAACAGCCTGCTTGACCGCACGGGCGTCTTCGCCGTAAGCATCCCAAGCCAAATCGATTACCGGCGGCAAAAGCTTAGGATCGCTTGCGGCTGCCTGGCGCAGTTCCGCGAAAGCTTCATCGCGACGTTTCATGCCGAGCAACACGTTTCCCAATTGCCAGCGGGGCTGGGCATAGTAGGGCGCACGGCGCACAGCCTCTCTAAAAGCCGTCAGCGCACCCTGCTGATCACCCGCTTGGCTGCGCATTAGTCCAAGTTGGAGCCATAAATGGTAATGGCGTGGCCGCAATGCGCTGGCCCACTCGAACTGCTTAATCGCCTCATCGTGCTGCCCTGCGTTCCACACCGCAACGCCGTAACCGAAACGCACCTCAGGATCCGAGGGGCTTAAATTGGCTCCCTTATTCGTTAGAGCCGGCGAGCTTGGGTACCTAGACAACAGCCGTGCGACTCCGGCACGCCCAACGTTCCACATTCCCCAGAGGCAGAGCAAGCCAATTGCGACTGCGATGAGCGGTGGGTAGTAGCGATTAGCTAACCTGCTGTAGTTGATTTGGGGAAACGATGACGTCAATTTTAAGGAGTGTCCAATAAATAGAGAGCTGTTATTGCTAAGGTGCTTCCTTCTCGACGCGGCCATTCACCACCGCTATGGCGATGAGCACGGTGAAGACAAAAGCATTAATGGTGATATGCAGGCCATAATCGAAAAGGCTATGAACGGCAACCCCGAAGAGTCCGGCCAGAGCGCCTAAACACGTCGCACGGCGATAAGAATCAGTCGTATGGAGCCGCTCCCATGCGAGCTTGAAGAGAGCTACGATAAACCATGTTCCGAGCGCCGCCCCGATCAAGCCGCCACTCGCCAGTAACTCCAGATAATCGTTATGTGCTTGCTCCGGCGTCCACTCGCCCGACGCATCCCGGTACGCGGGAATAGCCACCCAGTAACCGCCAAAGCCGACCCCGGCGACTGGATTGGCTGTAATTGATTGCCATGTCGCACGCCATATCTCTATGCGGCTCGCGCCAGTCCGCTCGGCGGTACCCTCGACGCTGAGTTCGCCCGGAACAGATTTCAGCCGGTTTACCACGGTGTCGCCGCCCACCCAAATGACGCTCAAAACCACCGCTGCCACCAAACACCCAACAAGGGCGGCGCGCGTTATGAGCGAACGGCTGATGCCCCACTTCAAGCTTAGACCGCGATTCGTCGGCCATGAAGCTTCTTGCGAAGGTCGCCCGCCGGTTACGACCAAAGCGATAAAGATCAGTTGGCTAAACATGCTGAGGATGGCGCCGCGCGAGGTTGTGAACACGAGCGCCATCCATACCATAGCCGCCGCTACTAAATACACCGGCAGGCGATTGCGGCGCACGCCTCCGCTGGCTATCAGGCCGAGCGCCAAGCCGAGCGTCATCTCCATCAGAAAAGCGAAATGGTTACGATTGCCGAACTGTCCATACCCCTGGTCCAGCTGGAGATCCAGTAAGTCTACCCATACCCGGTAACGTGGCGAATATAAAGTTAATTTCCATTCGACATTCTGAATCGCCTGCCGCGTGATGCCGAAGAGAGCGCTTGCCACCCCGACTCCAATAACAACGTGCACGAGCGCGCGCAGGCGGGACCGATTAGATGTATAGCGCAGCAGAAGCGCACCGGCGAGAGTCAGGGCGAACAGCCTGAAAACAAAGAGCCGCGTTTCATAAGGGTCTGCGCTCACCGCTCGCCCTGCCACGCTTTCAATGCCTTCTATAGTGCTAGCGCTCGACAAAGGTAGAGTCTGAACCCAAGCGAGAATTATCAAGGCAACCAACGGCGCGAGCAGGCTCTTTCCGCCGACGTCCCATACTCCGCTGAGAAAACATTGGATGATCCACATCACCCCAAGCGCGAAAACAGCGCACTCAAACGCCGCATCCCACCAAAGCACCCCCTTCCCAGAGGGGATCGCAATTAGCGCGATGAGCGTCAGCAGGGAGAAGAAGATTGTCTTGTCGAGCAGACGCGCGACACCCCCCTGGAGGGGTTCGCGCATACTCGATCTGGGGAGTTCGATTGAGGCTTTAGCTATAACGCGAATAGTAATAATAATCTGAGGAGCCGGGTTTCACGCCGTTCAAGACTACGCCGAAGATTTTTGCCCCGACATCTTGCAACACGTTTCGCGCATGCCGCACAATTTCGCGCGAACTCTTTTCGCTATGCACGACGAGCAAGACGCCATCAACTAATAACGAGACGAGCACGCCGTCGGTAAAGTGAGAGATCGGCGGCGAATCAATGACGATGTGCGTGAAGTGAGCTTCTGTATAGGTGAGCAAGCGTCGCATCTGCTCTGAGCCGAGGAGTTCCGCCGGATTTGGTGGCACCGGTCCCGAAGTGAGCACGCAGACTCCACCATCCTCATTCCTCTTCTCGATCAGCGCAAACAGTTCGGCCTCTCCCATTCCACTCGAAAGGTAAGTGCTAAGGCCGTCATCATTGTTCAAACTAAAAATCCGATTGACGCACGGATGACGCATGTCCGCATCGATAATGAGCACGCTGGCCCCGGTTTGCGCAAGGGCCAGCGCCGTGTTAACGGCCGTTGTGGTTTTGCCTTCGGCTGGCTGACTTGATGTTACAAGTATGGTCTTAGGCACATGCCCTGCAGTTGACATCAGCACAGAGGTGCGTAAATGCCGATAAGCTTCAGCTAACGGAGAACGAGCATTCTCATTGGCTAGGAAGGGAAACGGCCGTCCGTTCCCATTCTCGTTTCTCTTTTGCAAAGCACCTATGGCTGGAAGCAGACGGCGCCGCGTTGAGGCCCCAAGCAAAGGGATAGCGCCTAACACCGGCAGGCGCAGAATCCTTTCCACCTCACCAGTTGAGTGCACACTGTCATCCAGATAATGCAAGAAGAGTGCGAGACCGACGCCAAAGGCAAGAGAGAGAAGGAACGCCGCCCCGACACTCGGCAAACGGTTGGGCTCGACGGGCCCACCGGGAACCAGCGCGTAGTCGAGGACATGAATATTGTTTGGTGTTCCCGTCAGCCCGGCCATCGCAATAACGTTCTCATTAGCGCGCTGCAGCAATCCGCTTAATAGAGTATTCTTGGTCGCGATTCCCTGCTGCATAATACGATAGTTGATAGCTGCCACGTTCTGCGACACTGTCTCGCTGCGTTGTTGGTTGAAGTCCTCACGGAGCGACTGCTCGCGCGCCTGCGCCTTACGGTAGCGAGTCGTGAGATGAATCTTGAACGTGGCCATCGCCTTCTCGCGCACTTCCTTAACTTGTTTCTCGATATATGCGATCTGTTGATCGACCTCTTTGACCTCCCACCACTCTTCGGTGTTCTCGAAAAGTAGTTGCGCTCGTTTCTGCCGCAGCCCGGCCAGTTGCGCTTCAGCCGCGGCGGTCTGAGCACTATTACTCGTCGCTAACACTTCAGCGGCGTCGGCCTCGAGGCTGACCCTGTACTCCGCTTCAGCGAGCTTGCGATCGTTCTCCGCGGCCAACAGTTCGGCATTAAGACCAGCCAGCCGAGCAACCACCGTGTTCTCGGCGGGGTCAAGCGAGATAACCCCGTTGCTCTGAGCGTAATCGGCCAGCTGCTTCTCGTCTGCACGGATCTGTTGCTGCAATTCAGCAACGCGCCTCTGGATGAAATCGCCCGCCGCCTCGGTAGCAGCGGTCTTTGTCTCCACATTTGAGAGCACAAAAACAGCCGCCAAGGCATTAACGACTTTGGCGGCAACCCGAGGATCGAGGTGTCTGAAGCGAAGATCTATGAGGCGCGAGTCCTTGACCCGATATATCTCAAGCCCGCCCTGAAGAAGTCCCACATATGGCGCCAATCGTTTAGCCTCTGCCAGATTGTCTTTCGGCGTGGCTGGCGCTATTGAACTGGGGAATGGCGACTCTTCAGCATTTTGGCTCTTGGCGCTTATTTCTTTGCCGCCGAGGCCGAACATGCGCAGCAGATTCTGCTGCGCTGACAGTTTTTGCGGCTTAAGGAACGCCACATCGCTGTCTAGATTCAGCGTGCTCACGACCCGCTGCAGAAGACTAGAGCTGGTTAGGATTTGAAGCTGAGAGCTGAAGTAGGCAGGGTCAGGGACACCGCTATTGATGAAAACAGTACCATCTTTGGAACCGCCGAACGCTGGGTTATTCTCGAGATTGACCTGCACCCGTGCCCGAGCCTCATAGATATCGGGCTTACGCGCCATGTGAATGGCAGTCAACATTGTAACCAAGAAAGTGATGCCGATGATTAGCCACCGGTGCTTGAGCACCGCGCGCCAATACTCACGAAGAGGCACCCCGTTCACATCCTCAGGCTCCCCATAGCTGATCACAGGTAGCGAAGGAGAATATGCCTCTGTGCGTCTGGCCGGCAACCGGCTTTCCGGCGCGCTTTGAATTAGTTGATCGCGGTCTTTCATTATCTCACCTGAAAAATGGGCGCGGTTGCATGCGCAAAGTAAAAAGCAGGCAGAAGAGCTGCGCCGCGAATATCAAAACCCACCGGCCGCATAGCATCAGTAGATGACCCGCAGCGGAAGCTGTGCAACTGTTGGAACCAAAGTGCGGAGGACGGTTTGAAATGCCCCTCTGATACCACCAACCGACGGCACTTCTATCGTATCGTTTGCCAGTAGTGCAACATCCTCTGCCTGGTTTTTCTTGACCTTCTTCAGGTCAACGACAATCTGCGTCTTCGTGGTACTGCCAGTCGCCTGCCTGATGATCCGCACGTTGCCGCTATCAGTGTTTGGCATAGTACCGCCGGCCATGACTATGGCTCGCGAGACTGTAATTGGCTCACTGAGCGTAATAGGCCCCGGCTTAAAAACATTACCGAGGATATAGGCCTGGTCGGCTACGGGAATGGTGACAATGTCGCCCGGCCGTAAATACGGATTCGCTTGCAGGCTGCCTTTCAGTGTCTCATCCAAATTGTATGAGCTCAAGCCCGCCACTGCCTCGTCGTTAGGATAGCTCAAAGTAGGCGTTTCTTCGCATATTGAAG
>JACDCK010000326.1 GCA_013817595.1 Pyrinomonadaceae bacterium
TAGCGGAATCAGCTTCAACAGGTTCAATACTTGCGGCGAGAGGCGATCTTGTGGGATACGATTGCCGGCGAACGGTGTGCGCCCCATGCCCGTCATGAGGTCGCCAGTTTGTGGATCAAAAATCTGATTGGGGTACTCGCTAAAATCGCCTCTCCGAGCTAAGGCAGTCGGAACGGTGGTCAGGACTGATCCTCCGTTCTTACGGCGCGTGCCTTGATAGTCGCCGAAGATGAAGTTCTTGTTCTTCCTGATCGGCCCACCCAAAGAGCCGCCAAACTGGTTCCACAGCGTATCGGGGATGAACTTTCCGGTGACCGGGTTCCTGAATGATTGTGTGAAAGGATTTCGTGCGCTGGTGAGATCATTGCGCCGGAACAAGAATGCGCTGCCATGCAGTTCGTTGGTTCCTGACTTGGTTTGTGCCGTCACCACACCGGCGATAGCCATGCCGAACTCTGCGTCATAGTTCTGAGTAGTGATCTTAGCTTCGGCGACAGATTCGAGCGTCGGGTTGATAACGATGATGCCGAGAATCGGATCGCGGTTCTCGGTGCCATCTAACTGGTAGCCGGTGCCGCTAAAGTGCTGGCCATTAACCGTTATCTGGGTCGACCCTTGCGGATTCTCACTTGCGGCGTGCTGCCACTGATTCTGCTGCGTCCCGGGAGTGAGAAGTATAAATTTAGTAAAGTTGCGGTCGAGAATTGGAAGATCAGTGATTTGCTTTGTTTCGAAGGTTGTTGACACATCCGCGCGGTCGGTTTTAAGGGAACCTCTTTGAGTTTCGGCAGTCACCGTGACCTGCCCGGTTAAAGTCTCTATCCCCAATGAGAAATCTGTGCGGGCCGCCACATCAGCTCTTACCTCAACCTCCTGGATGATAATTTTATACCCCTGGTGCTCGACTTTGAGGCTGTACCTACCAGGGATGAGGTGAGTCACGGTGTAATTGCCCGACTCGTTGGTTTGCGCAGTGGTGGTTACATTCTTGGTCAAGTCTGTCACGGTGACTACCGCGCCAACGACTCGCGCTCCCTGTGGGTCGGTCACCGTGCCAAAGATGCTTCCGTAGACGGCCTGCGCACGGCTACTCACAGAAAGCGCAGCCACCAACAATAAGCTGAGGATGAGCGAAAGCAAATCTCTGCTACGCATCATGTCACCTCCCTGTAAGCTATCGCGTCGTAGCTAATCTCTACACTAATCAAGACGTCTGGAGCCCAAAGGAGCTGCCGGAATAAAAGCAGCCAATCCCTGGTATTGGTCCAGTTCATTTTGGCCGCGATATGGCTTCGGTGGATCAGCAGAGTTCTTCACTCCGTAAGGAGTGAGATGTTTATAGACAAGAACATAGCAAAAACCCTGCGCTGTTCGGAGGAGCGGAACTCAACTGGACCGGTACTCGTCTAGACACCTTCCGCTCCTCCGAACGGCGCCGGAGGGGTATTGGCTTGCGAGCTATAAACATCTCACTCCTCCGGAGCGAAGAACCTGGTAACCAATAAACCATGTTCCCCTCACAACGTAGCATCAACAATTCGCCCTGATCGGTTCCCTTTTTCCGACAGACTCCAAAGGGGCACAATGCTGTGTAGACGTTGCTTTGATAAGGACTGCAAACTTGGAGCACCGTCTTTTGTCTGCTTGCGCTATTTCATTCAGCGTGTTCCAAGGACTATAGTCTCGCAAGCAGGCTCATGTCACTACAGCGGTGGCAATCCGATGCGACGTAGCAAGTCTGCAAACCGCGGGTCCGAGCGCAAGACGTCGCAAGTGCACACCAGACCATTGCCAAGATGAACTAATGCGCTCGAACGTTCCTCATATTCATATGCCTTTTCCAGCCATTCAAAGGCTTGTTCCTTCTCGCCAAGCTCTGCATAAATGAACGCAAACTCCAGCGGCGGGACACGCCCTCGGGTTGAGGCTTCTCTCATCTTCTGCAAAGTCTTCCGCAACATAATTCTTTTAGCTTCAATGAAGCCGGACGTTTTGTAGACCTGCTCAAGGGCGGCGGCAAGATCACTATCTCCGGAAAGGTTCATCCCCTTTTGATACTCAGCGATGGCTTCCACATACATTCCTTTCTTCTCATAAACAGCTCCGAGATGCCAGTAAATACTTCCTAAGATCCACTGTGCCGGTTCCAATTCAATCGTCTTCCGGAATTGTGCTATCGCCTCGTCATACTCGCGGTGCGCATGGGCAAATGCCAACATGTCTCCCAGACCCGAGTTTATTCGAATTGAAAGTGGTTAAGCTCGTAAGCTCGTTTCATCTCTGCGAGGCCTTCGTCCGCCCGCCCCATACTATGTAGATAGTATGCATATACAGTGTGAGCTACTTCATCGTTCGGATTGAGTTCAATGGCACGTTTTAACTCTCTCTCTCTGCAGCGGCCCAGTCCCAATCATATGAATACTTGACACCTCCCAGCGTAGCATGTGCTTCGCCCAATGTGTCATCTATTTCCAGCGCCTTCACCGCTGCCTCCTCTGCCTTCGGCCCGGCCTCTCTCGGAAGCATCACATCAAAGAATCCAAGTGCAGCGTAGGCATTTGCCACCCCGACATAGGCCAGCGCGTAGTTTGGATCTTTTTCGATAGCTTGCTGAAAGTACTCGATGCTTTTCTGCCATCCTTCTGGCGTCCACTTGTTCCAGTGATAGCGTCCCTTCAGATAAAGCTGATAGGCTTCGGTGCTTTCAGTATAGCGTTTCGTCAGTCGCTCCTTCTGCTCGCCGCTCAACTGCAGCCGCAACTTATCTGAG
>JACDCK010000327.1 GCA_013817595.1 Pyrinomonadaceae bacterium
TCAAAGCAGCGTGGAGGTTATGATCTCGCTGATCGGTAAACGAAAGTGCCAGCTCAGCAGTTGCATGACGCGCGAACTCGAGACCGCCCTCCTCCTTTAGCATTTCATTCGTTTAGCCAAAAGTTGGCCCGGAGACAAGTAGGATTGCAATCGGGGAGCGAATCTGTGTGGACGAGAGCGCCAGCGGACTCGGAGAAGGGTGCCTATTTCCAAATCGCGAGAGAGGATTGGAACTCTCTCAGCTGGCCATCCTGAGGAACAAAAAAATCACAATTTTCGACTTGTTGTTTGTCTCTCTTCCGCCGCATCTTGTATTAAGGAGAAAGAAAAGGCCGAAACTGCTACAACAGCTCGGCCAATTCCAATCCACGCACCAGTAGCTTAAAGAAAGCGGCTACGATTGTTCGTCGGGCTGATGAAGGTTCAAGACCTTCCTGGTGCAATTTTCTCTGAGCGTTTGGTGGTGATCTTTACACTTTGTTTACAACGATACTAAGCGTCAAGTAAACAAACAAAAAAGGCATATTGGCGTTTTCACGTATTCCGGCTTTTAGCCAATGGGGTAATGTGCTTTTGATAGACGTTGCAGCAGCCTGACGTATTAGGTGATGTCCTCGACGCGCCGGTGTCGTGGCGGTGCTCAGCCGCGATGTTGAGGTCATAATCACCAGCAGGGATTCCTAAGCAGGAGATTGCTGCCGCATGCGAACGCTTCTCCACCTCTTTGGAGACGGGGCAGCGGCAAGAACGCGCGTTCGGATTGATGTCTAAGGTCTATGCAAAACGTAGAGGCGAGCAGCAGGGCTTCCGGCACTAGACGCTGGGCGTTTCGCTGCAACGATTGACAGATTGCGCTTCACTAACCATGGCGAATTGCACTTCGAATCCGTCGTTCTTAGCCAGATCCGCGATGTGTTCACGGAATGTTGCAGGCAGCTCCTGCCTGACGGTTATAAACACGGTGTCGGCTACCATTGGAGCCGCAACGGCAACAACATTCACTCCTTCAGCTTTAGCAGCCCGCCAAACCATCTGCTCTAGTCCCTCGTTTTTGGGGCCGCTGAAGTCCGTCATGCTGGATGCAGTAGCAGATGGAATGCCTTCATTTCGCGCGACGATTAAAGGAATCACGTCCTGGTGGCGCGCCGAGCGCGTTTTATCCCAAGGTCGCCAAGCTGCGGGTCCTTCTTAACCGTTCTTCTGTTGCTGATACAACCATTCAGGACACCAGATGACCGCAGACCGGAGGAGATAGAAGCGGCCACACGCCTCCAGGTTTTTCTCGACGATGGTCGACTCTATTATCCCGATCCGATAATCAATGATGGCACTCGATTCCTGTGCCAATGAGGACTCTTCTTCACGCTGCATGGGCTTGATGTTGTTCTGATACCTCGGTCGGCACGGAAAATTCCCGAGGACACAAGAGCTGAACTGATGACGATGCTGACGGGGACTAAAATCCGAGTTAGCGAGCCTGTCTAAGACTCACCGTGAAGAAGCTGCGAGAATAACGCGGTTTGCAGACGCATCGGCGCACGAGGCCGCCCGCATCGAAAAGAAACCACAGCTCACAGATACAGCTTTGCAGGGATTGCGTCTCTCAATCGAAGGATTGGAAGAGTCACATCCCATTATCGTTCGAAGTGTAAACCGTTTCGCTACGGCTCTATCGAACATGGGCCTTTGAAGGGCGCTGAAACGCCCACCGACTGGACGAGGTTCACCTCAACACCGCGGTCAACGTCAATGTCGTCCCGGAGAGTAAGCGCCAAGAATGGATCGAACGCCGCAGGGCGCTCGGCTCATGACGTGCACGAGTGAGAAGTCGGCGCCACTGGGGTATCCGAAAGGGCTAGGAACGTCCCGGAACCGTGCTATACTGTGAACGGCGAACGATCTCTCGTCGTCAAAGAAATCCCGCGGGCGATTCTGCGATACGGGAACTGAGGGAGCAAGCAGATATGAACCTCCCTTACAGATGTAGACTCTTAGCCGCAGCGGACGCGCAACGCCACGGCTTCATAAAGCTGCGCGGGAGTCAAGCTGATCAAGAGGTGCGGCTGATGGTTCAGGCGGGCTTAGTGGAGGCGACCTTCGATCAAGACGAAGAAGGGTCCTTCACGTCCATCAATGGCCTGACAGAAGCGGGACGGACTTTTCTCCAGACATATAATGATCCTTCGATTCCCGCACCAAGTCTTGTCTTGCCCAGAACGCAAAGTCCGGTTGAAAGGCAATCGGACTCCCAGGGAGGTGTGCTTGAGAAGTGGAGAGCGAAGTTCGAGCTCGAGCAGCGCGCTCCTGAGCAGGCTACCTAAAATCAAAATCGTGGATCTTCGAGTTCTCTAACTGCTCTCATGACAAAGGAAGTTTTCGTTTGTGATAGTTGCGGCACAAGAACGCGGCTCAATCGCACCCAGCGCCACTGGTGCAACGCGTGCAACCCTAGTTCACCGGTGGAGATGAGATGCGTAAGAGACAGAAAACCGGTCGAAGCACTGGTTTCCCCTTCGCCAACCAGCGAATCGCTTCATCGAGCCGGTTGAGTTCGGTCACCCGCTGCTTGGCGGAACTGTCTTGACACGGTGCAGGGGGGAAGCCAAGACGGTGGCGTCCACTCCTCAAGTGCTCGTCTGACAGGAACTTCAACAATGCAGCAGGAGATTCTTGCTCAACTAGGGGATTACCTCCTCGCGCACCGGGATGAGATCATCGGTGAATGGGTGCGAACTGTGGAACGGAACCGCGACATCAGCTCGTCTGGCC
>JACDCK010000114.1 GCA_013817595.1 Pyrinomonadaceae bacterium
AAGCGGTTAGGAGGACAGATGTAAACCAGTTTTAGATTTAATCCGGTCTAAGCGTTCACTAGCGCCTGAGGCAGCGGCTTCGGCGTCATATATTCAGATGCTTCATCTATCAATCGCGGATTTCGGGTCAAGCGCCTTCCTCACTACTTCAGGGTGTCTTCTGTAATACTCAAGTATCCATGTCCTAAAATTCTTCTCGTCGCCGAGATAGGTAAACAACGTGCTAGTTAGGAACTCAGTAGAATCGATGAATGAATCGCGGAGGTGCTTCGTACGACTACTGAGGTGGCCAACGAATTCCGGTAAATTCGGGTCTAGGGTTGCACAGGTATGATCCTCGTTCCTTAGCGCATCAAGAAGTCTTGCAAATCGTTTCTCAATATCCGTGATCTCATCATCAACGTTAAGCTCTCCCGTCTTCCCATAGAAGTGTTTTTCGACACTAACATTTAAGGTGTTTGCCTCGAAGACCTTGCCCTCTTTCCTGTAGACCCAAGTAAAAACCTCTTGCTCGTCAACTTTGCTTGCAAAGCCCTTGAGCAAGAATTTCGGTGGATGTGGTGTCGGATCCCCGCCATCTCGGAGCTTCCTTATCAGATGCTTTCCTAGATGTGCAAGCCGAACCGCAACCAGCAAGCTATTCCAGAGGCAATCTGGTTTCCAATAGCTCGGGTGGTTCGTCAAAACAGAAACGCGCTGGCCCAAACGCCATGTGTTTGTTTGGCTCGCGCCTATTGTCAGACGTTTCTGGATCAGGAAATTGGAACTCATGAGTATTGTTGATTGGGCTAGGCGCTGAGGGACGCATGGTGGTCGAAAGAGAAATTGTGGGGAAATTGTGGGGAGGATTAACAGAAACTCACCCGACCAGGCGGAGACAGGCGCACTCCCTGACGGCTGCAACTCGGAGCAAAGGTTAAGCGTTGTATACAGGCCGCAAGAGGCGCGTACTTTCAAGACGGGTTCGAGTCCCGTCGCCTGCTTCACAGTTTTTCCAGAATCGACTTCCATCTCACCCACGCTTCGTCGCGCGCTTTCTTGTTGGCCTTGTAGGCAGTCAGGGCCTTTTGATAATCCTCAGTCGCTTTCTGGTCGGCCGCCTGGTCGCCCTTGGGTTGGGGAGGTGTCGGTTCGGGAGCGTCTCCGGCACGCATGAAGCCGTGGCCCGCACCTTCGTAGGTCACCGGTTCAAACTTCTTTCCCAACTCTTTCATCGTTTCGATGGTCTTCGGGAGTGTCGCGTTGATGCGCGCATCGTTGCCGGCGTAAAAGCCGTAGACCGGGGCTTTAATTCTTGCGAGTTCGTCTTTGCTCTCGGGGCCCGAACCGTAGAAGACAAAGGCCGCTTTCAATTTCGGGTTGTTCGTCGCATAACGAAACGTCTGGCTGCCGCCCCAGCAAAATCCCCCAACAGCAACCTTGCCGTTAGCCGCCGGGAGTTTCGATACGTAATCAACCACCGCATTCAGATCGGCTGTGATCTGATCTGGCGGCAAATCGCGTATCGCCTGGCCCACGGCGCTGCGTTCAGTGAAAGCGCTCGTGCCGCCACCGCCGGGGCCCATCCCCGAAAGCAGATCAGGCGCGATCGCGATGTAGCCTGCTTCAGCCAACTGGTCCGTCAGACTCTGAACCCAATCGGTCATGCCATTGATTTCATGGATGACGACTACGGCGGTGGCCTTTTTCTTCACCTCCGGGTAGACGATGAAGCTATTCACCTCGCGATTGCCATTCTTAACTTTGACCCACTCCTGATGCCTGGGCGACTTCGCCAAACGCGCCTTGGCCCAATCCTGCACCTCAGACTTGCCCGCCGGCCACGTCGAAGGGCCTGATGCCGGATGGTGGTCCATGTGTTGCGCCCACGCGTAGCCCGGAAGTAGCAGGAGAACGCCAAATAAGACGAGGAGCGTGGTGACTGAGTGCGGCTTACTGAGCGCTGCCTTTCGCATATTTGCCTCCGCTAAAGAAAGAATTGTAGTTGTTTAGAAAAGGGGAAGTTGATTCTAGCAAAGTGATCGCCGGTGCAGAAGTCCGACTATGAATTGGTACTGCTGCAGCTTGCACAACCAGCTGCGTACTAGTCAATGTCAGAACCGAGTAGCGGTAGCGACCGGGTTCTTGGGGAACCACACAAAAAAAAAGAGGCGCCACTCAACTACAGCGCGACGCGGTCGTTTTCCGCTACAGTCATTTGATGTGCCGAATCCCAAACTGATGACCCACTACCGTTCACCCTGGCTCTTGTGATGCTTCGAAGGCAGGTGCTCCCGGCCCCATTTCAAGACCTGACTCATCCAGACAAGTTCATCAATAAAGTCCGTGACCCTTCGCGGGTAAGCCTGGTCTAAAAGTTTACCCTGCGCATCAAACGTCTTTTGGATAGAGGGAAAGTTCAGATCGGTGAAGGTCACGACGAGACCTAACTCGCGCACCATGGGTACCATCGCCTCGATCACGCGTGCGCCTCCCCAGGGACCTGCCGAGACTCCGACGAACGCTACGGCCTTGTGAATGTATTCCTTGAGGAGCAAATCCAGCGCGGTTTTCAACGTTCCTGGGTAGCCGTGGTTATACTCCGGTGAAACAATTACCAATCCATCCGCTCGAATGATCGCATCTCTCCATTCAGGGAAGAGAGCTTTTATCTCCTGGCCATAATCGTCCTGGGGCAGTGCAAATTCACTGACATCAAACAAGCGGGTTTCAATGTCTGCTCGTTTTTGCATCTCGCCAACTAGCCACTTTGCAGCGTGAACACTATTCCGCTGCTTGCGATTAGTGCCTAAAAGGACGGGCAGATTTAGCTTGTCCATGACGTTCTACCTCGACGAACCGTTCTAGAGAATCACTAATATGTTCACACTAGTGTCTCAACGTTTGAGCGACATGTTAGTTCAAGTTGTGTAACTCAAAGAAATAGCTCGGCCGACCCGGTGGTAATCGATTGGATGCCCAACCGCCGAGAACACAAAAAATTCCGAATTCTTCTCGCAATCGCTTAGCGCCGCTCCTCACCGGGATGATATGCAGCTTCGAGATTGGCGCGGATATCCTTGAGAGTCAGCCAGGCCGGTTTGAATTCGCCCCGTGCCTAGAGCTCGGCTTGATCCGTGTAGTGACGACTATCCGGGTGGCCGCTTGCCCCAAAGGTATGGACTGACAAGGCACGCACACTTGGCCCAAACTCCACAACGCTGATGTAACTTCCACCGGCGACCCCATAGCGACGTTTCTGTCCCCGCTCTGGTGCAGCATATAACGTAAAGACTGCGCCGTCGTTTCCATTGACACCGGCAACAGGCAAACTGGGCCGCGCATCCTGAAATTTCTCGTTCTTGCTCTCATCCAGCCGCTGCAGCCGGCTGATCTCGCCCCACGCGACGCGCCAGGTGCCAAAGTCGCGCTCCAGTGTATCGAGCACCTCGTTCAGCGCTGCTACCTGTTTTTCTGTCGTGTCTCGATTCGTTGTTCGGTCTCTTGAAATGCGGTCATGCCAAAGACTAAAAAGCGTCATGGCAACTGAATCGTTCGTGCTGCGATGATTCCAGCGAGCTAGCTCCTCATTTGCCTCAAGGAGTCGGTGGCCTGCACTCGAACCCGTTCCTTTCGCCTCTGATCCCAAATGCTCTTTGAGCGCGACCATTAACTGAGGCACGCGGCTGTCCGCCCGCTTTACACGAGTGTCAAACGCTGCGCGCCGCCATTGGTCAAATGTGAAGGTGGGCGTGGAAGCAAGAATCTCTCGGGAGATAGCCCCACGTGGATTATCTCCTTCCTGGACCATGTATTTCGGATAACGTTTCGGATCGAGATTCCCCTCGCTCGTTAGCAGAAACGGTGTCGTATTGCAGTTTTGCATCCAGCCGGTCTTTGGATTTGTGAGCTGGGGCAGTTCCGCGATGGTGTGATAGCCCTGCCATTCCGTCGCGGGATCGCTTCCGTCTACGGGCTTGGTCCAATCGAAACGCGGATTGCGGCGCGGCACGGCGCCATTGTAGAGATACCAGGTGTTTCCCTGGCGGTCGGCGTACATGACGTTGCCGAAAAGCATGTTGAGCGGGGTCATTGCTCGCTTAAGGGCGGCCAGTGACTTGGCGTTAGTCATCTCGTACCACTCGCGGAGCCAACCGTCGGACTCAAACTTCGCCATGCGCAGGGTCAGGAGTTTGCCATCACGCGCGCCGAGGACGGGACCGTGATGTGTTTTGCGCATAGTGAAGCTGCGCGTTTCCACACCCGTGGCCGTCTTGACGAGAATCTCATCAATGCGCTCCGTCGCCAGGCGATATCCATTCCCGTATTTGTAGGCGAGTGGGCGTGCCGGATCGTCGAAAGTTTCAAAGTAAACATCTTGCAGATCGGCTGCGTTGTCGGTGCTGACCCAACCGCCATTTTCGTTGTGGCCCACATAGGGGAGGGGAAACCCGAACCTTGTATAGCCGGTGAAATTCCAGCCTTGATCGCTGTGAACATGTCCCTCGTAAACCTGACCCGGCCCGAAGAATGGTAGATGCGGGTTAATAAAAAGCATGGCGTGTCCGCTCGCGCTTTTGGAAGGGCCAATGACCCAGCCGTTGGATCCAACATGAGGCCTCAGATCGCTCTCGCTTTGCGCCGTTTGCAGACCGCCTGGGCGTAGGTTTCTATCTCGTGAAAAGCCGTTCTGGTAATAGTTGTAGCGGATGAATGCGAGCGCGTGCCACGGTTCTATTCGCGTGAGCAGCCGCGGACGGACCTCTGGGTGCCGCGAGAGGAAGTAGTTAAAACCCGCGGCGAAGGCATCGCACAGCGCCCGCATTGCCGGTCGAGCCGAGCATACTCCTCTCTGGCGAGCCGAGGAATCTCGAGCGCGTGGTTCAGTCGATCTTCATCGAGCGTTTCCTCGCCGTGGACTTCAGATAATCGTCCCAAAGCGCTAATGAAGTTCTCCTCGACGCGCCAGAAGTTGTCCTGTGCCTGAGCATAGGCGAAGCCGAAGACGGTGCTTGCGTCGGTGCGACCGAAGACGTGTGGGACGCCGTACGTATCGCGATAGATAATTACCATTTTCGCGAGTCGCGCTGAGCTTTCCTTCGGCAACTGCCTGGAGATCTGGTTGACGGGTCTGTTCCGGGACGGGGCTCTGGTTGATCTATCTTGCGAGCGTGCGATCGAGTAAGGTGCCAAGAGCACTAGGCCAAGAGCTAGTCCGCCTGCTGAGCGGATTATTCGTGCGATTGATAAGTTGCGCATGGCCCCTATCTCTTTTCTGATTTTGCCACATAGCCTTTGCGAGCATGAATTTGCAACCCGCCGCGGCGGATGGCCACTTTGATACTCCGAAATTCCCCCTTTGCGGAGAGCGCCAGCGGACGCTTGGGCCTGTAAGCAACTACATATTGGGCGTCAATCTCACGGGCGACTCGTGCCCCCTGCTCGATCATCTCGGCTTCCGAGGAAGCTAGCACCATCATCCCTCCGGTCGTGTCAGCTAGAGAGGCAAGCCACTTTTCGCTTTGATTCGTCTCAGCTTCGTACTTCTTTCGCTGGCGCCGCATGGCAATGTCCGTATCTACGATTACATAAATCTTTCGCCGCCGTATTTCTTCCCTAGGCTCACTTGGATACATGATTTCATTGGCAATATCCTGTGCACTTTTCCTTTTCTCGTTGGTTACCACCACCAGCGGGTTCTGGCGCTGAATGATCTTGCGACCGATGCTGGTATAGCTAATGACGTGCACGGTGGCATGGACGCTAAGTAATTCCAGGATCGCCTCGGGCAGCCCTATTCTATCTGCCGATGATGTTACACCATCCGTGATTAGAACGACGTGTCTGCCACCTGCCGGCACCTCCCGCAGATGCGCGGCCCCGGCCATCAAACCATCGACCAGGCGAGATCGCTTTCCGGAAAACAATTTAGCCTTCAGTGCCTGGACCACCTTGTCGGTTTGCGTGGTCCAACTATGAATTGTCTCCACATGATCGCCGAACTGAATTGCTGCCACACGATCTCCCGAGCGCAAGTTGGAAATCAGCAGGCTGGCGATCTCTCGGGTAATGCTTGTCTTCATGGCCGGGTTTTTCTCTCCGGCAGTATCCAGGAGTAGCAGGACACTTGAGGGCTCGCGACGTACACTTCCGTTTTCCTGCAGAACGTCGTCCTCGAATACGAGCAGATCTTCGACCTCAAGTGTGGGACCAAAGCGACGGTTTCCGTCGAGGACAAAGATGGGGATAATCACCTCCTCGGTGAAGACCTTAAGAGGCTCTTGCGTCTCGCCAGCCGGTGCCGCCGGCGGCGATTTAGGGACGGGCCAAGTGCCAGGTGTTTGGCCAGCAACTGCCGCAACTTCCACCATGAGAACCCAGATGAATAGGAGCGATAAGAGTCCTAAGTTCTTCATTAGTTTTTTTGACCTGGAATAGATCTTGCGATTAAACCTTCCAAAATCGGCACCAGAGATTGGCGCGGAGATGTGATGCGGAATGAGCCCCAGTAGGATCGCCGTCAGAGGTCGCCGTCAGAGGCTGCCCACTTCCCGGGACTGTGCTACCCTAGGCGCTTCCAACGCTAGTTAGTCTTATCCGCTGCAAGAATTCACGGTCTCGATCTATGTTGAAACAAGCTGTTTCGCACTATCATGACCTACTCAAGGAAACTAAGCTTGCCGAAGAATCGCGCGTGATGCTCGACGAGGGTCTGGAGTGTGCCAGACTGATCTTCGGCGGTCGTCGGCTTTCACCCTACCTGCGTCCACACTTCGTAACTGAAGAAGACTTCGAGCGTATCTGCAAAATTTGCGAGACGGTCTGGTCGGCGATTGAAAAAGTGAAGGACGCCGCCATCGAGGACCCGACGATTGTCGATGACCTGGGTTTGACGGCTATCGAACGGGAGCTGATTGGCATCGACCCCGGCTACAAGGCGGTCTCGCCAACCTCGCGTCTGGACTCCTTTCTCACAGATGCGGCTTACAGCTTCGTAGAACTGAATGGGGAGAGTCCCGCAGGCATTGCCTACGCCGATGCCGCTTACGATATTTTCTCGGCCCTGCCAGTGATGAAACGTTTTTCTGAGAGATACAACGTTCGCCCACTCTATGGCCGCCGCTTCATGCTGGCGGTACTGCTGGAATCCTACACAGAATTTCTTGGTCGCCAGCCGGATCGCCCCCCGCGGATTGCCATTGTTGATCTCAAGGATGTGCCCACGCAGAAAGAGTTTGAGTTATTCAAAGAGTTCTTTGAGGGCCAGGGTTATCCTGCAATCATTTGTTCACCCGACCAGCTGCAATTCGACAACAACCGCCTGCACATGGGCGGCTTTCAGATCGACATCGTCTATAAGCGTTTGCTGGTAAATGAGTATTTACCGATCATGCAGGAGTGTCCGGCGCTGCTTGACGCTTACCGCGCCGGCGCTATCTGTATGGTGAACAGTTTTCGTTCAAAGCTCATTCACAAGAAGGCGCTGTTCGCTGTGTTGACCAGCGCGAATCGGGCCTATTTGTTTACGGAAGACGAACAAGCAGCAATCAGTGCCCACGTGCCCTGGACGCGTCTCGTGCGCGCCGAGACAAGCGATTACAAGCAGGAAGAAATCGACCTGCTGGAGTTTGTCAGTTCGAACCGGGACAAGCTGGTACTAAAGCCGAATGACGACTACGGTGGCCATGGCATCACCATTGGCTGGAACACGGATGAGATCCGTTGGCAGGAAGCCATCCGCAGTGCGCTGGTGAATGCTGACTACGTGGTTCAGGAGCGAGTCCCGACGGCCCGCGAGATATTCCCGGCTCTGAAAGATGACGGCAGCGTTGAGTTTGCCGAGCAGCTAGTCGATCTCGATCCATTGTTGTTCAACGGCAAAGTCGGATCCGCGTTCACGCGGTTGTCTTTTACCGAGTTGGCGAATGTCACTTCAGGCGGCGGCATGGTTCCTACTTACATTATCAGCAAAAGGAAATAGCGTGGTTCAATGCACCGTCTGACTAGAATTGATTGGGGAGGTATCGGTGAAGTGATCTACAGCAATCCGGGGCGGGGTGTAGGCGTTCGCTTTCATGGCCTTTCAACGGCCGACCGCGCTATGCTGGAACTAGAACTCGGCAAGGTGTGAATGTCCTCCTCCCTCAGCCATCAACTCCGATGGCGCGAGCTTCCTGTCAGGGCTCGCGGCGCTTTGACCGGCAAACTCGTGGGGCTCTGGGGGTCAGTGAGCGATGAAGCGGCTTTCGACTCGCTGACCGAAGACAAACAGCAGGCTCTTCTCCTGGTCCTCAGCCGGATGCAGGCTAAGGATCTCTGGCATCTCGTAAAAAGCATTGATAACGTGTACGGGGAAGGTGGCGTTGGTATCGCTTTCGCCGCCTGGCCGTTTATTCAGTCGACGCTTTCACGCCGGAAAGATTTCACGCGACTATTTGCCAACCACAACGATACGAGCGGCGGCTTTTACGAGAAGGGGCGGGCTGAGGCCGTGCTTCACTTCCTCTTTCAGGAGGGTAGCCCGCGTAAATGGTATGTCCATTTCGATCTCTATAGCCCGGTGCATTCGTTCGGCAGCGCCGCCAAGCATCTTCGGCACGAGTTCTTAGGCAATTGTTGTCCTGACTGGAAGATGATCAAACAGTGCTTGAAAGCTTAAGCTCGGCAAGTCAATATTGCTTCGGGATGCATGTGCGGTGAATGAATCCAGGGTTGTTGGCCGAGCTTCGGCTCGTGCCGAAGAAGGAGCGGCAACTATGTTCGATCAATTCACGCTGGGAATTGAAGAAGAGTTTCAGATCGTAGACCCGCACACCCGTGAGCTGCGGTCGCACGTTGTAGAGATTCTTGAAGAGGGCGTGATGCTGCTGGGCGAGCAGATTAAGCCTGAGATGATCCAGTCAATGGTTGAGGCGGGCACAGGGATTTGCCACAACATCGAGGAAGCTCGTGCCGATATTACGAATCTCCGCAGCGTTATTTCGAGTCTGGCACGAAAGAACGGCCTGGTAATCATCGCTGCTTCTACACATCCCATCTCGCGTTGGCAAGATCAGAAGATCTTTGATGATGAGCGTTATGAACTATTGGTGCAGGAACTGCAGACAGTGGCTCGTTCGTTGCTCATCTTCGGCTTGCACGTCCACGTGGGCGTTCCGGATAAAGACCGTCAGATCCACATCATGAACGCAGCTCGCTACTTCCTGCCACACGTACTTGCGCTTACCACGTCATCCCCCTTCTGGATGGCTCACAAC
>JACDCK010000115.1:0-1314 GCA_013817595.1 Pyrinomonadaceae bacterium
GTGAGTGACGCCGCACCCTACCCGGTCGCTACCGCTCCTTCTTAGAAACATGTCCAAAAAGCCCTTATTTTTCGCCATTAGCAAGTTTCATCTCGTTATCTGCTTGTCGCAGACGAGCAAAGCTACTCGGTTCTGTGGTCGAGCGGTAGGACCGCATCCTAACCAAACTGCACCAGTACTTCCCATCAACTGACAACTAACAATGCAAATGACAAATGGAAAATGATAGGATAAACAATACCTGCCGATTCCCAACTGACTAAGGACCACTGACTAGAAAGCGGGCTCTTCATAAACCCCGTAAACATCGCGGAGCGCGGAGCAGACTTCGCCCAGCGTAGCGTAGGCGCGCACTGCTTCAATCGTGGCCGGCATTGTGTTCTCGTCGTTCTGGGCCGCCTTCTTGAGGTTCTCCAGGGCGTTCTCGACTGACCCAGCATCTCTTCGGGCGCGCGTCTGCGCGAGGCGTTCGACCTGGTGGTAGCGAACAGATTCGTCAATGACCATCGTGGAAATCTGGGATTCCTCCTCCATCTCGTACTTGTTCACACCCACAATCACTTGCTCGCCCCGCTCGACGGCTTTCTGATATTGGTAAGCCGAGTCTTGAATCTCGCGCTGCGGAAAGCCTTTCTCAATCGCTGCGACCATGCCCCCCATTGAATCAATCTTCCTGAAGTAATCGAGAGCGCCATCTTCCATCTTCTTCGTCAGCGCCTCCAGGAAATATGAGCCGCCCAGCGGGTCCACCGTGTTGGCTACACCCGTCTCCTCGGCAATTATCTGTTGCGTTCGGAGGGCGATGAGTGCGGCGCGGTCGGTCGGCAGTGCTAACGCTTCGTCGTACGCATCGGTGTGCAAGCTCTGAGTGCCACCGAGCACACCCGCCAACGCTTGAATCGCCACCCGCACGATATTGTTAAGTGGTTGCTGGACGGTGAGCGAAACTCCCGCAGTTTGAGTATGAAAGCGTAACTTGAGGGTGCGTTCGTTTGTTGAACCAAAGCGATCGCGCATCTCCCGAGCCCAGATACGGCGGGCCGCGCGATACTTGGCAACCTCTTCAAAAAAGTCGTTATGGGCGTTAAAGAAAAAGGAAATGCGCGGAACAAACCGATCAGGATCGAGGCCCGCGCGCACACCCCATTCAACATACTCGAGGCCGTCGCGTAACGTGAAGGCCAGTTCCTGGACGGCGGTGGCGCCAGCTTCTCGTATGTGATACCCACTAACGGAAACCGGATTGTAGCGAGGCACGTGCTGGTTGCAGAATTCAAACGTGTCAATCACCAGCTTCATGGCCGGACGGATGGG
>JACDCK010000115.1:1324-9202 GCA_013817595.1 Pyrinomonadaceae bacterium
ATTCCTTCTGCGCAATGTATTCCTTGAGAATGTCGTTTTGCAGAGTCCCGGAAATCTTCTTCCAGTCCGCTCCCTGTTTTTCGGCAACCACGAGGTACATGGCCAGCAGAACTGACGCCGGCGCGTTAATAGTCTGTGAGACCGTTACCTGGTCCAGAGGTATCCCATCAAAAAGCACCTCCATATCAGCGAGGGAGGAAACTGCCACGCCACACTTACCAACCTCTCCTTCAGACAGTGGAGAGTCAGCGTCGTAGCCCATCAAAGTTGGCAGGTCATAAGCCACTGACAGACCGTTCTGACCTTGTTCCAGGAGGTACTTGAACCGAGTGTTCGTTTCTTCCGGCGTGCTAAAGCCGGCAAACTGGCGCATCGTCCAGAGTTTGCCGCGATAGCCGGTGGGATGTATGCCGCGTGTGTAGGGAAACTCGCCGGGGAAGGAGATGTCTTCAGCGAAGTCTTGATCAGAGATATCCGCCGGAGTGTAAAGCCGGTTCACTTCCTCGAGCGATACACTTTCAAAGCGCTTCTTTGTTTCGGGATTCTTCTTTACGGTGGGCTCGAGGGTTTCACGTTCCCATCGTTCGACCTCGGCGTCCGCATGGGAAATAGTTTCCTTTGTTTCAGGCATAACCCTCTCGACTATTAGCGTTCGCTAGAAAGAAATCGATATTAGTAGAGGGGTAGGGGAGTGTCAACTCGCGCTTTGTTTTGTTGGCGATGTAATACTACTCTGAAGAGAGGAGCGCGGCTGCGATGGCAGTCACAGCCGCGTCAGCAGGGCAGGGACCCGGATACGTGTGGTTTCAAGCAGGAGACCGGCAGTGGCAATCGGCAGGCGAAAACTGAATCCAGCATCCTCCGATGCGAACGAGCTTCTCCTTTAGCTCATTCGACGGGTATTACAATCTCATTAGCGCGAATCATGTTGAGCCGGCTCCGTGCCGCAAACTCAATAGTGCGGGGGTCATTGCGTAACTGGTCAACCTCCAGTCGCAACGTCTGATTACTGCTGCGCAAAGCCTGTAC
This sequence comes from Pyrinomonadaceae bacterium, assembly GCA_013817595.1. Classification (GTDB taxonomy): domain Bacteria; phylum Acidobacteriota; class Blastocatellia; order Pyrinomonadales; family Pyrinomonadaceae; genus PSRF01. The sequence continues at coordinate 2,354 of JACDCK010000115.1, forward strand.
ATCCGTCTGCATTCTGACGAATTGCTGGGAAGCCATGTTCATCCTGTCTCGCGTGCGCATTGTGACCGTGACGCAGACAGCAAATGTTGCCAGAATGATCATTCCAAAGATCACCCAGGACGGTATGATTCCCCCACGCCGACGAACTTCGGCACGAGTTCCAAGAATGTCCAACGAAATCTCACGCACTGGAGCGAAAGGAGAAGCTGCCCTTGGTGCTACCCGTTGCGAGCGAATTCGTTCATCAACCCAATAAGTATTTGCGACCCTGCTCAAGAAGCACCTCCAAGTCCTTTGCTGATTCTGATTCCGCGTAAATACGGACGAGCGGTTCTGTGCCCGAGGGGCGCATCAGTAACCAGGAACCGTCCGCAAAAATAAACTTCACTCCGTCTGTGCGATTTGTCTCCTCAACCTTACGGCCGCCAATGTCGCTGGCGTCTTGTCGTAGTTTCTCGCTGAGAGAGCCCATCAGTTCCGGTGTCAAACGCACACCGATTCTTCCCGACTCGAGTCTGCCTACCTGGGCATAGAGCGCATTCAACTGTTCTGTCAGACTCGCGCTGCGCGCCGCGACTGCCTCCGCAGCGAGCAGACACGCAAGGATGCCATCTTTCTCCGGATAGTGACCTTTGATTGACAATCCCGCCGATTCTTCACCGCCAAGAATAATCTTGTCTTCATTGATCAATTCTCCGATGTATTTGAATCCAACTGGAGTCTCAAACACGGGCAGGCCGCGTTTTCGAGCCACGCGGTCCACCAGGTGCGACGTTGCCACTGAGCGTGCTACGCCGCCATTCCACTTTCTTGACTCTGCCAGGTAATCAAACAGAACGGCGATGAGTTGATTCGGGGTGATGAAAGCGCCATTTGAATCGATTACTCCAAAGCGATCTCCATCTCCGTCAGTCGCCAGACCAAGTACACATCCCTTCGACGTAACCAGAGCGCGAAGTTCTTCGAGGTGGCTGGCTTCGGGCTCCGGAGAGCGCCCGCCGAAGAGAACGTCGCGCCAGTCGTGAATCGTTTCAACTTCGAGTCCGTGCATCCGGAGCGCTTGGTCAAGGTATCCGCGGCCCGTGCCCCATAGTGGGTCAAAGCCGTACCGGCCGGCGGCACCGGCAATTACGTTGAAGTTGATCTTGTTTTCGAGATCTGCTAGATAGGCTAACCGCGGCGAGTAAGTTTCATAAGCCGTTTTGCCGGTTTCGTTTGCACCGGTTGGGGAGCAGGAAGCTCGCAGCTCTGAAATCAGACTTTCCACGTGACGGGTGATCTCCGGAAGAGCAGGAGCGCCATCAGATGTGGAAAGCTTCATCCCATTGTATTCAGGGGGATTGTGCGAGGCGGTAAAATTGATCCCGCAAACCGCACTCTCAGTGAGAATCGCGTGGGAAATCACGGGAGTAGGTGTCGGCTCAGTGCAAAGTAATGCCCGGAACCCATTAGCTGAGACGATGCCCGCACACTCAGCCGCAAAGCGCTCGCCCAGGAACCGGGTGTCGTGCCCCACAACGATTGGATTGTTAGTGTGAGCGGTGTTCTCAAAATGCGTGCAGATAGCTTCCGTCACTTTGCGAACGCTGGCAAAGGTAAACTCGTCCGCAATTACGGCGCGCCATCCAGAGGTTCCAAAGCGAATTGACATCGCGATTTTTTAAGAAGCTGCTTAACTGGCGACTGTCGACCCAACCACAAGATACTTGGTGTTTCTGGCCCTACTGCCCCAAGGGAATGTGTTTTGTTTGTTGCCAATCCATTGCCAATCAACACTTTAGCAGCAACGTGGCCGGAACATAGCATCCGTGCTTAAGGTAGTAAAGACATTTCTTTGCAATCACTTAACCAGCTAAGTTCAACGTTTACTTGAACTAAGAGAGCTTAACGAAACAAATTGGCGAACGCTTGGCGAACGGAATCAGTCAGCAGGACACGGCGCTCGATTGCCGACAGCAAACTGTTGACAACGCAACTTAAACCCAGCTGACCCGAGCAACCCTTCCTAATCCCTCATTCACCCTAGCGCAAAATAGCCCATCGTCGGCAAGGGTGTGTGGGCTGGGCCGTGATGACACATCTCTAGGATCGGTCGGGCCTTTAGGCCTGAGCCGAAGCCTAACTATTTCTGCACTTAGCACTGGCCGGGTTGGCGGCACAGTCATTGCGAAAGGCCTGATGGTAGCCTTGCAAGCGCTCGTGCGGCTTTCCCTGCTTGCAATCAGCAATCAAATTCGGATAAGAGGAAAACGAGAGAAGCGATGCGACCTATTAAACATGTCGAAAAGGGCTTAACGCTAGTTGCGGGAGCCGTCCATTCCACGATTCAGTCAGTAAACAAATACAAGCCGAATCCTTCATTTACCCCTAAGTGGTCTGATAAGCCGCTACTGAAATCCTGGCAGAAGAGCAAGCCAACATTGGGTTTTCCGAGAACCACCGACTCGCTTTGTCCAAACTGCGTCATTGAAGCCAGGGAATCGATCCTCAGAGGCAAGCAGGATGTCAGCGTTTTGATCAATGAGAAGGTGGGCGAGATCAAGGCCCAGATAATCGAACGCGACGGCGAGATATGGATGGTGAAAGACTGTGCGACCCATGGACACTTTGAAGACATGATGGCCATTGACTCGAAGTTTCTCACTCACATCGAGAAGATGTTTCCCGGTCGCGACATCGAAGCGCACAACGACGAAAAGCTTCACAATCACGGTACCAGCACGATCAAGTATGGCCGCGGCGCTGTCCTGACGGTCGACTTAACGAATCGCTGCAACATGATGTGCGACCCGTGCTTCATGGACGCCAACCAGGTGGGTTTCGTTCATGAGTTGAGCATGGAGGATATTAAAGAAATCCTGGACAACGCCATTTCCATCAAGCCGCGTCGTCAGATGTCGGTTCAGTTCTCAGGTGGCGAACCCTCCATTTCGCCGCATTTTCTGGAGTCGATCAAGTACTCGCGAAAGGTTGGCTACAACAGCGTGCAAGCCGCGACCAACGGAATTGAGTTCGCCAAGAGCAGAGAATTTTGCCGCCAGGCGGCCGAAGCCGGTCTGCGTTACGTGTATCTGCAGTTTGATGGCATCGGCAACGACGCCAATAGTCACCGTCAAGTCGGGAATCTCTTCGACGTCAAGATGCGCGCCATCAACAACCTGCACGAGGCCGGAGTGGAGATTGTACTTGTTACCACGCTCGTAAATGGAATCAACAACGATCAGGTGGGCTCAATCATTCGATTCGCCCTCGACAATCCGAAGAAGATTGCCTTTCTCTCTTTCCAGCCTGTTTCGTTCACCGGCCGTGACGAAGAGATCACTGAGCAACGTCGGTTGCAGCAGCGCTACACGCTTTCGCATTTGGCCCACGACGTGAAGAACCAGGTTGGCATCACCGAGCCGACACGTGATTGGTTTCCGCTTTCGTTGATGGGCGCTTTCGCCGACTTCGCTGACCTCGTACATGGTCCCCAAGCTGAGTGGGGCCAGGTGTCCTGCGGTTGCCACCCCAACTGTGGAGTCGGCACTGCGGTGATGGTGGACAAGGAAACGAGAGACATGCGTCCGGTACCGGAGTTTTTGAATATTCCGGGTCTGGTTAAGGACATGCAGAAGATTACCGACGCTGCCCGCGGTAAATGGATGTCGAATTTGATGATGGGACTGGCGCTGCTAAAGCACTATAATCCTTACAAGTCACCGACTCAGTTTACGCTTTATGAGTTGTTCAAGAAGTTCGATAAGTCGTTCGGCTTGACTGGCAAGGAGTACGGCAAGGTCTCAGGTGATCGCACAACGGACGACATCCAGACGCGCCGCGCCGACCGGTGGAACTTCCTTTTCATCGCAGGCATGTGGTTCCAGGATCTTTTTAACTATGATTTCCGCCGCACTGAGATGTGCATCATCCCTTATGGTACGCAGGAAGGTGAGATTTCTTTCTGTGCTTACAACACAGGCATCGGCTGGAGAAACATTATCGAGAACATGCACCAGAATGCCACGGTTGCGAAATGGTATGAAGAGCATGGTCGCCACGAGATCTTCGCCAGAGGCAAAGAGGTTGAGTTGAGTGACGCTGCACATAACATGGTGCTCAATCCCATCGACCTTACGCGACCGAACAAGCCGGAGATGGAAGGACCAAAGACCGCCCACGAAGAGGCTGTGATGATGCGCAAGCTCTATCAGGAGCTCGTGCTCAAAAAGCAGCTCGATACTAAGGAAGCGGACAAACCGGTCCAAATTCAGGGATTGACGCGAACGAAAGCACAGCCTGCGGAAGCCGAGATGGTTTCAGTCTAAGTTTTGCTATCCGGGCGCTTACAGTTCTAAAGTCCGACGTACAATATCTGAGGTTTGTTCTTTCGATATTGGATGTTGGACTTTCGGTTTGTAGGGCCAGCAGCAGGTAGTTTAGAGTTCAAACTTTAGTTTGTGGTCTCGAAATGGCAACCAAGGTTGGACTCTGAACTTCCAGAATCAAACGGAACCATTACCCGGCCCCATGCCAACTTGACCGCGGGCGTTGCACGCGTGTTAAATATGTTTCGCTGAAATATTTGGACTACCAGAGAGACGGAGAAAGAATGGCAATTGTTACGGTTAATCAGGGTGAGTCGATCGAAAGCGCGTTGCGGCGGTTCAAGCGCAAGGTGATGACAGAAGAGATAATTAAGGACGCCAAGAAGCACGCGTTCTTTATCCCGCCAGGACAGAAGGCTAAGCTAAAGTCAGCACTTGCGCGTAAGCGGAATAAGAAGAAGGGCCGTATGCGCAGCACTCCTCGCGACTAGTTGGGCCAGCCTTCAGCAGTGCAGCACGCAGTCGTGCTCATCTCTCATCAGTTAACCCCCTAGTGCAGAATGGGAAGGGGATGCGCTCGAGACCAGGCCAGCGGGCGTGGCGCACAGTCGACTGCTGGATCAAAGCTCAACTTTCAGCTCAGATTTTGGAGCTGATTCGAGACCGGTCTTCCATATGACGCGTATCCTTCTAACAAATGACGACGGTATTCACTCCGATGGCCTGATCCAGCTCGAACACGCCCTGCGAGCCGTTGGCGATGTTTATGTGGTTGCGCCGGCGTCGGAGATGAGCGGTGCGTCCCACAGTCTCACGCTCGGCCGACCGCTTCGCATCCGCAAGCTTGATGCGCGTCATTGGACGGTGGATGGCACACCCACCGATTGCGTAACCCTCGCGCTAAACAAAATCCTACCAACCGAAGAATTGCCCGATATCTGTGTTTCGGGCATCAATCATGGTGGAAACCTGGGTGATGACGCCACGTATTCAGGTACAGTGGCGGGAGCATTGGAAGCAACCATCCTGGGTGTGCCAGGTTTGGCGTTTAGTTTAGTGGCCCGAGAGAATTTTGATTTCACAGCGGCAGCGCAGTTTGCGATCACGGCAGTGCGAAAGGTGTTAGCTGAGGGACTGCCGGAGGGGACGCTGCTGAACATCAACCTTCCCCCTGGTGAGATTAAAGGCGTCAAGGTAACTCGACAGGGAATTAAGAACGCCCGACCAGTAATCACCGAACACATCGACCCTCGGGGAAAGCCTTACTTCTGGATTGGCGAAGAATACTTTAATACCAACTCTGCCGACGGCACGGATTACTATGCTATCGATTCTGGCTTTGTATCGGTTACGCCGCTTAGAAGCGACATGACCGATCATCAGGCGTTAACAGCGATCGAGACATGGAACTACTTGAAAGGCGCGGAGTTGGTGCACGAGAGTTGATAAGGAGTTTCGAGTTTCGAGTTTCGAGTTCAAAATTCAAACAGGTACTGGAACCAACACAATAGCCAGAGAGCGCGCGATCAGCTGAGAGAGAAATAACTAGAAATGGAAACTCTGAACCGAAACTCGAAACTCTGAACTCGAAACTGCATCTGTGCCATCAACAGGTCAACAGCCATCAGAGCGGTCGCAAGACTACGCGATTCCACGCGAACGAATGGTCGTACGGCTCCGCGATCACTATGGCATTCGCGACTCGGCGGTCCTGGAGGCGATGCGTGCGGTACCCCGCCACGCGTTCGTGCCCGAAGCTCTCCAAAGCCGCGCCTACGGCGATCACGCACTCCCCATCAGCGCTCATCAGACTATTTCTCAGCCCTACATCGTTGCCCGCATGACTGAACTGCTCCGCATTGACAAGGAGAGCCGCGTGTTGGAAGTTGGCGCAGGATCGGGTTATCAAACCGCTGTGCTGGCAAGAGTCGCAGGCCAGGTTTATGCGATGGAGCGCATCGGGGATCTTGCTCGTGACGCGCAAGCGCGAATCCGAGCGTTGAGTATATATAACGCCACCGTCAAATGTTTTGACGGTACGCTGGGTTGGGCGGCTAATGCACCCTACGATGCGATTCTCGTTGCCGCGGGTGGACCAAATATACCCGAACCTTTAGTGGCCCAACTGAAAATCGGCGGCCGCTTGGTGCTTCCAATTGGTGCCACGCGGGATTCTCAGACGCTGGTGCGGGTAAACAAAACGAAGAAGGGAATTGGGCGCGAGGATCATGGCGCCTGCGCTTTCGTGCCGCTCATAGGACATCACGGTTGGTCAGCTCAGCATTAGCATTCTTGTCGGGCTGCTGAAAAGCAGCGGACGATCTCAGGGACTGTAAAACGATCCACGAAAGGACACGAAATGACTCGAACTAAGGACTTCTATTCGTGTCGGTTCATGTAACAAACGTTGAGAATCTTGTTTTTCTGCGATCATTTTTGGAGTTTAAGACACAAAAACCCCTACCCCAGGATTAGGCTGGTTCGGGGAAGGCAGTGGTCGTTTAATGTCAAGCGCATGGTTAGCGCTTATCTGCTGCGTGTA
>JACDCK010000328.1 GCA_013817595.1 Pyrinomonadaceae bacterium
AGCGACTCTGTGAAAACCCAAAAGGGCCTACGGTAATTTGCAGGTCAGGAAGGGGGCAAAGCGCAGCGCGCCCCCGCTCAAGATTCGCAGCTACTCAACCGTGAACAGACAAATCAAGCTCACGAGACTCGCAGATTGAGCGGGGGCGCGCTGCGCTTTGCCCCTTCCTTACCTGCAAGCTAGCGGGCCTTTGCTCCTCCTGGGGATCGTGCCTGACCCTGCCATTGCACTCCATTAAGTTGAGTGCGGTCGCTGCCGCACCGTACGAAAAGATGTACTCACAGTGGACCACAGGAAGTGAGCTAACCCACAACATCCATTAACTGCAACTTCCCTTTTCATCTAATCCAAAATCCACAATGGTCTCTTCAACGCCAGCTAGTGAACGGGCCTGCTCGCGTGACGAACGGGCCTAAAGCGTAAGTGGAACAAATGGCACAGTCGTTGCACTCCCCAGTGTGGCAGCGTCATTGTTCCTGCTTAGCTCTCCGACTTTTCGGAAGCGAATGCTCAACTTTCACGGTGAGCACCGGTGAACAATAGGCGACAACACTTAGACGACCCGAGTCGGAACTAATAAAGGAGAGAAACATGTTTAAGACAGTGAGATTCCTGGTGCTATTGATGGCACTCTTTGCGTGCCTGTCAGTTTCAGTCTCTGCTCAGACGAGTGGATCTATCCAGGGCGAAGTTAGAGATGAGAAACAAGCGGTCATACCCAAAGCCACGGTGACATTGCGAAATGTACAAACCAATGATTCGCGCACGACGGATTCCGACGACCAGGGCCGCTATCGCTTTAATAATGTGCCCGTTGGTAACTATGAATTGACCATCGAGGCCCAGGGCTTTGGAAAATATGAGCAGTCAGGAATTACCCTCGCTCTAAACCAGACCGCCGTGGTTGATGCTTCGTTGATACCCGGGGCCCTTCAAGCGTCAGTCAGTGTCGTAGAGAATGCGTCTCTGTTGAATACGACTACCGCCGAGGTCGGCGTTCGCTTTGACTCCCGGCGCATTTCCGAGCTGCCGCTCTCCACCAATCGGAATGTCTACAACGTCGCCCTTTCCGCTGCTGGCGTCACCCAGTTGGGCGCGGGACAGACCAACTTCGCGGGTGGCGGTGCGGGCGCCACCTCGGGAGTCAGTTATTCGGCAAACGGCGGCCGCATTCGCTCGAACAATTTCATGATTGACGGTCAGGATAACAACGACTTCGGCGTCGCTGGGGCGTCAGTGCCGCTTAACAATCCGGACCTTATCCAGGAAGTAAGGCTGCTGACCAACCAGTTCACGGCAGAGTATGGAAGAAATGGGAGTTCGGTGAGATGCAAGACAATCTCTCGTATGCGTCAGGCAGCCATGCGTTTAAGTTTGGCTTCGATATCCGGCGTAACCAGTTGGCCCAACTTTTCAAACCTACGACCCGGGGAAGATTGCAGTATTCCAGCTTGAATCGTTTTGTGAACGACGTGGCCCAATCGTCTACGATAAACAAGGATCTGCAGGGCGTGGCGGAGGTCCTCCACCTTGACTGGCACGACTTCTTCTTTTACGGCCAGGATGAGTGGAAAGTCAGGCCCAACTTCACTCTGACCTACGGACTCCGTTATGAGAATCCAGGCCAGCCGATCGCGGATCTGGTTGATTTCAATGCTCCGGTTCTGGCTGCCGCAGGCAATGATCCGCGCTTTAGAGTCGGGCCAATTCCCGAGCGCGATAAGAATAATTTACAGCCGCGCATTGGTTTTAACTGGAATATCCGCTCCGGCACCGATGGGATTTCCGGCTTTCTAACGGGTGGCGACAAACTAGTGCTTCGCGGTGGTTACTCCCGCACGAATGACTATGCATTCACTAACATTGCGCTGAATATTTGGAGCGCTTTCCCATTCGTGGCAGCGTTCATTTCGCCAACTGCGCCGATCACTCTGCTCGGCGAGAGTGCGGCCAGTAACGGCGTGGTTAGTGCCTTCGCTAACTTGAACAGTCCCCCGATTAACCCCGACGCTTTCGCGCGCACGGTGGTGTCGGAAGATTTTCACGCGCCGACTTACGATTCCTTTAGCTTCGAAGCGCAGCGCGAGTTCTCGCGAGACGTGGTCCTGCGTGTCGGCTATGTGGGTTCGAAAGGAAACGGCCTATTTCAAACGCTGGACGGGAATCCCCGGCTGCCGTTCTCAACAGTCAGGGTCAATCCCGCGCAGAACGTGATCCGCCTGCGCGCAAATTCCGGTTCTTCTACCTATCACTCGATGCAGGTTAGTTTTGATAAGCGATTGAGCCGTGGCTTCAGCGCCGGCCTCTACTACACCTGGAGCTCTTTCATTGACGACGCCTCTGAGATTTTCAATCCGTCCAGCGGCGAAGTTGCTGTCTCACAAGACTCCTTTGACCGCCGCGCCGATCGGGCACGTTCCACTTATGACCGGCCGCACCGCTTTAGCGGCAATGTCGTTTATGAGTTGCCTTACTTCCAGGACCAGAGAGGATTTCTGGGACACGTTCTCGGCGGCTGGCAGATAAACTCATTCTTTACTTTCCAGAGCGGCGCCCCGTTTACGGTCCTGAATGGCTCTGACCCTACGGGCGCTTTGAGTGGTATCGCCGGCCTCGTCGGCGATGCGATTCGCCCCAACGTGATCACGAGCCTGGATATTTCCGGAATGTCGATCGAGGACCTTTATGCTTTGAGGAATACTCTTTTCCGGCCACTAAGAGGAGCAGCGTTTGGGGAACGTGTAGGC
>JACDCK010000116.1 GCA_013817595.1 Pyrinomonadaceae bacterium
ACCAGATTCTGACCGCCGAATTTGCCCGGCAAATAGCCGAGCTTTCGCACGAGATACGCAGGCAGATTGGTGTCCTGATCGATCGGAAGGGCCATATCGAATTCGTCATGGTAGGGGATAACCGGCGCATCGAGCTGCCTGACTTCAAGCGCATCCGCGTGGCCACCGGGCGCTTCCGCGGGCTCCGCTGTGTTCATACTCATCTGCGCGGCGAAGACCTAACCCAGGATGACCTGACGGATCTGGCACTATTGCGCCTGGATCTGATGGCTGCGATCGACGTAGATCCGGAGACGGCCCTTCCAGGCCTGGTACGAGCCGCACACTTACTGCCCATGCACGCGGGTGAACTCCAACAGGTGAACTCATCCGAGGCATATGCTTTTCTTGAGCCCAGGATACCCTCGCAACTGGATTTGGATTTCTTCGCGTTGATCAATTCACTCGAGGAAGAAATGGCGCGGAATCGTCGCGTCTTCCAACGGGCTGCGATGAGAGAGCGCACGATTCTGGTCGGAGTTACCACTGGTCCATTGTCAGATGCCGAAGAGTCGATGGCGGAGCTTTCCGAACTCGCAACTTCCGCCGGAGTTGTGGTGCAAGACAAGATTATCCAACGGCGGCAGGCAATCGACCCTCGTACCGTCCTGGGGCGAGGTAAGCTTGATGAACTCCTGATTCGCGCGCTTCAGTTGGGCGCGGACATGCTCGTCTTCGATCGTGAACTGGCGCCCGCCCAAGTCAAATCGCTTTCGGAAGCCACTGACTTGAAAATCATCGACCGTTCGCAATTGATCCTCGACATCTTTGCGCAAAGAGCGCAATCACGAGAGGGTAAGATTCAGGTGGAGCTGGCGCAGTTGAAGTATCTATTGCCTCGACTCATCACGGGCCAGGACTCGGCCTTTTCCCGTCTCGCCGGCGGTATTGGCGGAAGGGGACCGGGCGAAACAAAGCTCGAAACCGATCGCCGCCGAGTGCGCGGTCGCATCAATCGTCTGGAGAAGGAGATCGAAGCGCAGCGACAACGGCGTCAGGAGCGACGCAAAAGAAGAACCAGAAATGGACTGCCCATCGTCTCGATAGTCGGCTACACAAATGCGGGTAAGTCGACATTACTTAACACCCTCACTGCCAGCGACGTTCGCGCGGAACAGCGAATGTTTGCGACGCTGGATCCAACCTCGCGGCGACTTCGTTTGCCACGCGAGCAGGAAGTGATCATTAACGACACGGTAGGTTTCATACGGGACCTGCCGCCCGATCTCCTGTCTGCCTTTCGCGCGACGCTGGAAGAGATTAGTGAGAGCAGATTGCTTATTCACCTGGTCGATGCCTCGAATCCACGCTTCGTTCAGCAGATTGAATCCGTCGAAAGAATTCTGAGACAGCTCCAACTCGCGGAGATACCCACCGTCTTGGCTCTGAATAAGGCAGACCTGGTGGATGCGAACACTATGCACGCAGTTTTCAGACAGGTGACTCAGGAGGGTACGAGAGATGCCATCGTGATCTCCGCCACTGACGCTCGCTCAATTGAGCCATTACTTGAGAAGGCAAGCGCGGTCCTGGCGCGCAATTTGACGAGCCGGCTTCCTCACGAACAAGAACGCCAAGCCGAGCAGCTCTCCCGAATCGCATAAAAGAACATGGGCCTTCGTCCGCGATTTACAACTCCGCTGAGTCGGGCACGTGATGCCTTCGCTCGTTACCTGCTACGCCCGTTCGAAATATTCCAACCACGTACTCGTTTTCTTGTAGGCTTCGCTTTCCTGGTAATAGTTACCACGTTATTGCTCATCAGCGGCTACTCGTCTGGCTTTTCAGAGGACTACGAAGAAGGGGATATCGTCAGGAGGACGGTCGTGGCCCCGGCTGACATTACCACGACTGATATTCTCGAAACCGAGAAACGACGCGCCGCAGCTAGAGAGAGCACTCGTCCTGTTTTTAACTTTGATTCTACTCGGGGCGCCAGTTCTGCTCAGAGCTTTCGAGCCGCCTGGGAAGGTCTAAAACACCAGGTCGGGTCAAAGACCGCCGGCAACAAGCAGCCAACGTGGAGCGGTGAAGGAGGTGCAGCCGTCGCCCACGCAATTATTGCTCACGGTTTTGATGACGCCAAACTGGAACGCCTGACAACACTGATTCGTGAGATCGGCGATGGTTACATTTATGACGACGGCGGCTCGGACCGACTCCGGCAGGAGATTGTCCTTGTTGACGTGCGAAACCCCGCCGCCCAGATGATCGTTCCGTCGCCGCGCACTCGGATGACACCGCTTACGGCCACGCGACGCGATCTGGAGTTGCTGGTATTGAATCTTCGCGGATGGTCGCAGGAAGAGAAAACTGCCCTGGTCCAGGCGATGGTGCCTCTTATCCGTCCAAATGTCGTATTAGACCAAACAGCCACAGCAACTGCGAGAGAATCGGAAGCCAATGAGGTTCCTCAGATTCTCATTTCGCTCAAAAGAAACCAGGTGATAGCTCGCGAGGGAGATACGGTAACACCCACTATTCTAGCGCAGTTTGCAGCGATTAAGAGCGCCGGGCACAGCGGCAGACCCTGGCACTACCTGGTGGGACTGCTGCTCATTGTCTTTGCCATCTATTGGTCGGTCTGGAAGTTTACGGAGCACAGAAGCTCCGGCGCAGTTTTGGCTCTATCAAAGCGCAGGGCTTTTGCGCTTGTTGGTTCAGCTATAGTCGTTGAAACTGCTCTGATGCGGGTAGGGTCTATCTTTGGCGACAGTGTTGCGGCACGAATGGTCAGCGCCCCGTTTAACGACCCGACGATCTGGAATTTTGCAATTCCCTTCGCTGCCGCTGCGCTCCTTGTAGCGATGCTGGTTGATACACAACTGGCGTTTCTCACCGGTATCGTTACTGCCCTTTTTGCGGGGTTGCTGGCCCCAAGCGGAATTCAGATTGCAGTTTACGCGATGATTTCGTGTTCGGCAGCTATCTACGGAATCGGTCGGTATCGAGAGCGTCAGTCGGTCACACTGGCGGGACTCTTCACTGCGGGTGCCAACATGGTGATGGCCCTAGCGTTGATCGCCTATGCCGAGCAGCCTTTTAGCTTCAACACTTTCCTGCTCGCAGTCGGGTGCGGCTTCGCGGGCGGCTTGCTAACGGCTATCTTTACAGCGGGTGGCTTGCCGATAAATGAATCGCTCTTCGGCATTCTCACAGACGTCAAGCTGCTGGAGCTTTCCAACGCTGATCTACCAGTCCTAGGCCAACTAGCGTTGCGAGCTCCCGGTACAAACCAACACTCTCATGCGGTAGGTCAACTTGCAGAGGATGCTTGTCGAGCGGTAGGAGCTAATCCCCTCCTGGCCCGAATCGGAGCCCTTTATCATGATATCGGGAAACTCGCGGCGCCTGAGTATTTTGTAGAAAACCAGCAGGGTGAGAACCCCCATGACCATCTCCGGCCCACCCAGAGCGCCAAGATCATCACCAGCCACGTGACCTACGGTTCAAGGCTTGCCAAAGAGATTGGCCTGCCAAGGGAGATTGCGGACTTTATTCCTCAGCACCACGGCACACGGACGCTTCATTTTTTCCTGCGCAAAGCTCAGGCACAGGCAAAACCTGGAGAAACAGTGGACGAGAACGACTTTCGTTACCTTGGTCCGAAACCTGAATTCAAGGAAGCCGCGATCATGATGCTGGCGGATTCCTGCGAGGCGGCGGCGCGGTCGCTGGCGCGCCCTGACCCCGAAAACATTAGCGCTATCGTGTTCAAGATCGTCGATGCCATCGTGAGCGATGGTCAACTTGACGATTGCGATCTGACTCTCCGTGAAATCACAACCATCAGGGAAGCAATGATCAGCGCCTTGACTGCGATTTATCACGCTCGCATCGACTATCCCGGGTTTAATCCGCCGCCGATACCTGGTCCAATACCTCCACTTCCCCAGGCAAACCTCAACAGCGAGGAGCGCGGGATTACTTACAGCAAGCTTTCCGAAGTACCGATAAATGAGGGTGGCGAAGTCGAAGACGAAGCGATTACCCGCACGGTGGCAAAACGCTAGAACCAGTTCTTGTTCAAACTGCTGGTCTGGTGCCCGTTTAGAATTTTCCGAGTAGTTTGTGGTAGGTAGTGACGAGATCTTCAGGAAGGACGCGTGTCTCCCCCACCGTAGAAATGAAGTTGGAATCGCCAATCCAACGCGGCAGAATGTGAACATGAATGTGGTCCACAATGCCGGCACCCGCAGCGGCACCCAAATTCATTCCAATATTATACCCCGGGGGTTTGTAAGCTTCGCGAAGCGCGGTCTGTGAGCGTTTGGTTAAATCCATCATCTCGTTGCTAGTCTCTCTCGGCGTAGCGTCCAGATCACTGACGTGCTGGTGGGGGACAATTAGCAAGTGCCCCGGAATATAGGGATGTATATTGAGCACCACGAAATTGTGCTTGGCGCGATGCAGGACAAAATTCTGCTCGTCTTTGCTGGGATCACCTTGGATCTCGCAGAAAACACAACCGCGACCCTTTAAGTCAGCGCTGCTGCCAGCGGCGATGTACTCACTGCGCCAGGGACTCCACAGCCTGTCCAAGTTCAATTACCTCGAGTTTGTGAATCTTACAAGATCGGTGGCTGGCGGGTATCATCCGGGTTGTTGGCTGAGGACGCGTCAGAGGACGTGTGAGCCGGGGGGCCATCATTATTAATCAACTCTTTAAGTTCCTTACCCGGCTTGAAATAGGGAACGCGCTTGGCGGGGATACTAACAGGATCTCCGGTCTTGGGATTGCGACCGCGGCGGGCGCCCCGTTCACGCACGCGAAAACTGCCGAATCCACGCAGTTCGATCTTCTCCCCTTGATTCAATGTTTCAATGATGCTCTCGAAGACGATTTCTACTAAGCGCTCGGCATCTTTTTTCGTAAGTTCCGCCGCTCGCGCAACGTCTTCAACGAGTTCTGCTTTTGTCATGCATCACCTCAGAATTAGGTAAGATCCCTTTGGCTTGGCGAATAGAAAGCCCCGCCAGACCAGTTTGTGTATTTTGATCGAGTGCGGGGCAGCGATCATGCGCCGAGTCTTATCTCTATTCTGTCACTATTCCTGATCGGGCTCAGTTCTGCCTACACCGAAATCAGCTAGCTCCCCGAGCGATGCCATTCCACTTCCCGCCTCCGACGAATATACCTTGGTATCGATGATTGGCTGATCATCCTTGCCTACAGCTCGCGCGGACAAGCCTATCTTCTTGCTCTCCGCGTCGATTCTGAGAATCTTGAATTCCATTTCCTGGCCCAGTTGGACCACATCCTCCGGTTTTGCGACCCGTTCGTCCGAAAGCTCTGATATGTGACACAGGCCCTCCAGGTTGTCGTCCAACTCTACAAACGCGCCGAAGTTTGCAAAGCGAGCGATCTTCCCATGCACCACATCGCCAGGCTTGTGTTCATTCACGAATCGCTCCCATGCATTAGGTTCGAGATCCTTGATAGAGAGCGATAAACGGCGATTTTCGGTGTCGATGCTGGTAATGATCGCGTCGATCTCCTGTCCTTTTTTCAAAACCTCGCTCGGATGTTTGATGCGTCTGGACCAGGAGATATCGGAAACGTGAACCAGTCCATCAACGCCGTCTTCGATCTCAATGAAGGCGCCGAAGTCTGTAAGGTTGCGCACCCGTCCGTGAATTCGGGTACCTATCTGGTAGCGATCGTGTAGCGTTTGCCACGGGTTTTCCTGGATCTGCTTCATTCCGAGACTGATACGACGAGCCTTCGGGTCAACGCTGAGCACCTCAACTTCAACTGTGTCGCCTGGATTAACAATCTTGCTGGGATGCTTGACGCGTTTCGACCAGCTCATTTCCGACACATGAACGAGCCCTTCGACCCCGTTTTCCAATTCAACAAAGGCGCCGTAATCAGCAACGCTGGCGATGCGGCCACCTACTCTGGTGCCTATAGGAAAGCGTTCTTCAACGCTTGACCATGGATCCGGCAAAAGCTGTTTGTAACCGAGAGAGACTCGTTCTCGGTCACGATCGAATTTGAGAACTTTGACCTGGATGTTATCGCCAACCTTGAAAAGTTCATTCGGACTCTGCAGGCGTCCCCACGACATATCGGTAACATGGAGCAAGCCGTCAACACCGCCTAGATCAACAAAGGCGCCGTAGTCAGTCAAGTTCTTAATCTGGCCCTCGACAATAATATCTTCTTCAATCTGACCTAGGGTCTGATCTTTCCGTCCGGCGTTCTCACCCTCAATGACGGCTTTGCGGGATAGCACTACGTTGGACCGCTTGCGATTGAGCTTAATGACCTTCGCTTCAATCTCCTGGTTCCTTAGGCTGTCCAGATTGCGGACTGGCCGCACGTCAACCTGGGAGCCGGGCAAGAAGGCCGCGATGCCATCAATATCGATGCGAAGCCCGCCCTTGATGCGCTCCATTACCCGACCTTTAACAGTCGAGCCTTCCTGGTAGGCCTCCTCCAAATCATCCCAGGCCTTCATGCGCACGGCATCCGCGCGCGACAAAACAGGCAGCCCATCCGCAGTTTCCATGCTCTTTACCAGCACTTCGACTTCGTCGCCTGCCTTCACAGTGATCACGCCATCTTCGGTAAACTCAGCGGGGTTTACGATGCCTTCAGACTTGTATCCAAAATCGATGACGACACCGCGTTCACTTATTCCGACCACTGTGCCTCGAACGACTTCACCTTCTTGCAGCGTCGCTTGCTCCTGCTCGAATTGGTCGAGTAGTTGTCCAAAGTCGACATCGCCAGCCGGGCGGGTATCATCATCGTCCCCGGTGGGATCAGCCATGGACACTGGTTCCCCCGTAGGTGCGGTTGCAGGTTGCTGCGGAGAGATTTCCGACTCACCGGAAGGTATTTTCTCTGCCGTCGCGCCACTGTTATTCAGCTTGGGTTCTTCACTAAGCATGCAGACTCCTGTGGTCTTCCCGGGCAATTTCGGCGCGTCATAGATCATATCGCGCTGCATTGCCGCATACTATCCGCAACAGTCACAATGAGCGGACAGTAGTTCACGCGGCCTGTTGGCTGGACGTTGGCAGATTGTCGGATTTTGCAGCTGGAGCGAGGAATGCGAGCCGTTCAGATTGGGAAAAGGAGTTTTTGTGTGTTTCGATTTCCGCCGTGCCCGTAGTCACCCGCTTGCTCCGACATAACCGGCCGCTTATTACCGGGTAGGTGGGCAAATGTACACGCCACAATGAGCGTGTGTCAAGGCGCGCTAACGCACAGGGGCAAACAAAAAATCATCGAACCCACGGTGCCTTTAACTCCATCTAGGCGCATTGAACCGGCAATCAAGATCACCGACTACCGGCTGAAATGCTTTCGCTCCTACGGGGTACTACATAAACTCCCGCGGAATGCGATCCCACGAAGAGCGTATTCTGATCATGTGAGTCAAACGCGAGCGACCAGATTCTTTGGCTTGCGAGTCGATGTTCCTTAAGATCAATACGCGCCCACGTCTTGCCGGCGTTCACAGTGCGGTATACGCCGCCTCCTATCTCTCCATTTTGATAAGCGTTGCCCACGAAGATTTCGTCCACGTTTCTAGGATTGATCAGAATGCTGGTGAAGTCGCCGAAAGGCAGGTTTCCGCCGCGCCGACTCCAATTCGCGCCGTCGTCATGGGACGAGTAAAACGTCTGCTTCGTGCCGACGTAGATGTAACCGGGGCGCTGCGAATCCTGCACAACCGTATTTACCGGAGCGTCAGTGGGAATATCGTTCACCTGCCTCCACGTCTGCCCGCCATCACGCGAGACAATTACGCCTGAAGCCGCAGTGCCTGCCCAGATAACCTCCGGCTGCTTCAGACTGGTGGAGATAGAGGTGGTGCGAGGATCAATCGATAAACCATACGGAAGTTTCTGCCAGCCTTTCGTAGGGTCGAGGCTCCGATAGAGACCTGCGTTGGTCGCGGCAAGGAAGCTGGGCTTGCCGCTGGACACATCGATTGCGTGTACCAACGCATTGATAGCATCGGTGATGATCAAAGATGCTGCGGCTTGCTCTTCTGCCGCGCTAGAGCCGTCACCCTTCGACACTCCCAAGGCCGCCAGAGTGATCTGATCAAACTTTCCGGTCATGGGAAGACTGCGATCCGCCTGGAATCTTTTTAGAGCAACGAAGGATTGGGTTCCAGGTTTTCCGTCGGGCGCCCCAACGTTGTAACCGGCGCGGTTCAGAGCCACCTGGACACGACGCACTGTGTCGTCGGGCTTCCGAGAAGCTACGACTCGTTGGGGCTGACGGGAACTTGTGGTGGACCGCGATGTTTTCTTCCCTCGTGTGACCGCAGCTTTCTTAATGGGGTCAGTTCCAGCTGAACTGCCAGCCCATACCGGAGCCCAAGAAGCTCCTCTGTCAACGGAACGATAGATGCCCAGATTGGTTCCTAAGTAAATCACGTCTGGGTTTAGGGTGTCCTGCAGGATTGAATAAGTGATTAGGCGCGACGGCATCTTCCGCATCGATGGACGCCACGTTTGGCCATTATCATTGCTGGCAAAGAGAAAACCGCCTCCGGTAGCAGTGTTTATAGTGGCGGCGTAAATCCTATTCAGCATCTCGCGATCCGCCACGATGGTGTTGGCGAACCTGCCGCTATATCCCCCATTGGTGGGTAAGAAGGTTTTCCCGCTGTCGTAAGAGACCATCACACCATAATTGTTTGTGCCGATGTAGATTGTCTCGGGACGTGAAGGGTGAACAGTGATCGAGTTGATCTCCAACCGCCGCGAGGTAGTAACCATCCAGGAGTCCGAATCACCGTCTCTTTCTGAGCGCCAAAAACCTTCGGTGGTACCGGCAAAGACAAGCCCAGGAACTGATGGGTGTTGCAAGATGGCGCGGGTTCTTCGAGATTGGGACGGAATGCCTTGGACCTTTCGCCAACTTTTACCCGCGTTCCTGGTCTCATAGATTCCGCTGCAGGCGGAGGCAATCACGTGATTTGGATCACGCGGGTCGATATCGATGGCGAAAATGTCGGAGTCGTCAATGATCCCATTCCTAATTGACTTCCAGGTCTTGCCGCCATCCGTTGTTTTGAAAGGAAGATACCAGGTACCAGCATAGATAATCTCGGGAGTGCGGGGATCGATAGCCAGCGACTCAACGTGAACCAGCCCGGAGGTGTTATGGGT
>JACDCK010000329.1 GCA_013817595.1 Pyrinomonadaceae bacterium
CCGCGTCCTTCGCGATCACGGGCAAGTTCGGAAATATGAGCACAGGGTCGTGGGATGGAACTGCCGAATGGACGGCATTCAAGGCGCGGTTCTACGGATCAAGTTGCGTGACTTGGAGCGGGGCAACGAATTGCGCCGCGCTCACGCTCAGAAATACGAAAGACTGCTCAGCGAGGTGGAAGAGATAATAACTCCCGACGTGCAGCCTTACGCCAAGCATGTCTTCCATATCTATGCCGTCCGCGTGCAGAGACGGGACGAGGTGATTGCCTTCCTTGAGGAAAATGGCATTGGCTGCGCGGTGCACTATCCGGTGCCTGTCCACCTCCAGGAAGCATACTCGAGCTTGGGCTACGGAGAGGGATCATTTCCAGTCGCGGAGCGTGCCGCCTCCGAGTTCCTTTCCCTTCCAATGTTCCCGGAGCTCACCTCAGAGCAGGTGGCGCTGGTTGCCGACACGCTAAAGGAATGCGTTGTTGAGGAAATACCTGCCTGAGGCACTGCCCGGCGGCAGAGTTCAGCATCAACCATGGCTACAGTTTTCCCAAATGCAGTGGGCAGGCCCCTTGGCATCGACGCAGACCGCGAGAGAACGATGACCGGGGGCGACGACGTCGAGACGCACTTTACCGATCCGCGTTCAGACCGAACTTGGGATGCGCTTGTTCTGAGACATCCGGAACACACCTTCTTCCATAGTGCAGCGTGGTCGCGAGTGCTGTGCAGCAGCTACGGGCATACCCCGTGTTACCTTCAGTTACGACAAGGAGAGGCCCTGCTTGCCCTTCTTCCGCTCCTCGAGGTTGACAGTCATTTCACTGGACGTCGTGCTGTTTGCCTTCCCTTTAGCGACCACTGCGGGCCGCTCGCCTTCGCACAGTCGACCTGGCCTCTGCTGCAAGAAAGGCTTTTGAAACTGGCGCGGGTAAGGAGATGGAAATATATCGAAGTGCGTGGAGCTGAACAGGTGAAAGATGCGCATCGGTGCCAACCCACCTTCTATGTGCATAAGCTCGACTTGCACGCAGGCCCGGATTACCTCTTTTCCAAGTTCGATTCATCGGTGCGACGTGCTGTGCGGAAAGCAGAACGTAGCGGATTGACCGTTCAGATCAGCAATACCCATCGAGCAGTAGAGAAGTTTTTCGATCTCCACGTGAGAACGCGGCGCCGGCACGGTGCTCCGCCACAGTCGAGAAACTTTTTCAGGAGCATTCACGAGGCCGTGTTAGAGCCGGGAAACGGTTTCGTGGTTCAGGCTTCGTTTAACGAACGACCCATCGCAGGGGCCATGTTTTTTCATTTCGGGCAGAGTGCAATCTTCAAGTTTGGAGCTTCTGACGAAAATTTCCACGAGCATCGCGGGAACAATTTGGTGATGTGGAAAGGCATAGAGGAACTGATACACCGGGGTGCACGTCGTCTCCATTTCGGCCGCACTTCCTGTGATAACCAGGGGCTCCGGCGGTACAAACGCGCCTGGGGCGCGAGGGAAGAGCCGATCAGCTATCTGCGGCTCGATGTCTCGGCTGGAACCTGGGCCAGTATCAATGGACATGCTTCCGCGCTCCACGAACGTTTTTTTTGCCGAATGCCTTTAACGGTGAACCGGTTGGCCGGTAGCCTGGTCTATCCGCACCTGCACTAGAGCCTTCACTTGAATTTTTATGCCACGTAACTCCCCGGAAGCCCCAGCCTCAAGCTTCAATGTGCATGACATTTTGTCTGCACTTTTTAAGCACAAGAAAAAGATCTTGCTCCTGGGCGTGCTCGGGCTGGGGGCGGCCTGCGCTTTCTACCTTGTTTCTGAGCCTGTTTTTCAATCGAACGCCACTCTGCTTGTCCGCTACGTCTTGGACAGGAGCATTGTTGATCAGGTCGATGGGACTGCCAGCAAGGGGCCAAGAACGAACGATACTATCATCAATGCGGAGGTGCAGATCCTAAAGAGCTGGGACCTTGCCGTGCAAGTGGCCCAGGCTTTGGGACCCAAGCGAGTTATTCCCGACAGCGGGAAGGAGCCTACCGTAAACGACGCCGCTGGGACTATTCTTGGCGGGCTAACTGTCACCACGAAGAAGGCGAGCAACATCATCGCCGTGAGCTATCAGAATGCTCACGCGGACGTGGCGAGCCTCGTATTGAACGAGCTCATAACTCGCTACTTCACCAAGCATCTTGAAGTGCACCGCTCCGCTGGGGCATTCGATTTCGTCAACCAACAGACGGACCAGGTCAGGATGCGTCTGAATCAAATCGAAGACGCGCTGAAAACCTTGAAAGGAAAGGCCGGATTTATTGCACTTCCGGAAAGTGTTGCCGCGCTGGGCACGGAGTTGAGCCGCCTTAATGAGCAACTCAGTGGTGCTGAGTCGGAACTGGCGGAGCAACGTGCGCGCGTGAACGAATTGCAACAGGCGCGCCCTGCAGGATCGGCAGCCGTTCCTGCAGCGACGCCTGCTCCCCAATCCACGCCCGCGGCAGAATCTGACTCGGCTGAGAAAGCCGGAGCCGTGCCGGCTCAGCAAATCGGCGTCGCTTCCTCCCTGCCTCCGGAAGCTTCGCCGCCGAAAGCCAGCAGCGCTGATGTAGAAAGATATCAGGGACTGGTATTGCGCGTCGCGCAGTTGCGGAAGTTAGATCTCGAACTGAGCTCGAAATATACCCTGCTGAATCCCTTGGTAAGGGCTAATCAAGAACAGATTGGAAGTCTTGAAAGCGAGAAGAAAAGTCTGGAG
>JACDCK010000117.1 GCA_013817595.1 Pyrinomonadaceae bacterium
CCGGAAGAACGCTTCGCTTACATCGAAGATGTACAAGGTTCGACTCCTTGGTTGGCTACTGAAAGCAGAAAGGCCGGGCAATTTCAAATTGCCCGGCCTTTCTGCTTGACAACGGGTTGATGGTAGTTTATGCTCTTATCAATGGCTTGGACGATCCGGGCCGACAAGGAGGTATCGCATTGACTAATCCGTTGCGGGCATACATCGCGGAGAATGGGTTTATATTGTACGATTATTCCCAAGGCAGTCCCGGCTCAATCCAGATCGTTCCATTCCTCGAAAGCGCTGGATTTACTCATGAGCCGGAGGTCGCTATCGGTGTTGCCGATGTCGAGGGAGGATGCGGGCAGTTCCTTGCCGCCAGTTGGGACACGATTGACCAGATTATCGACCAGATCGAGATTGCGGCGATCAGGACGTTCGGCGACCGGCCCTCGGTGCCGGAGACTCCGAACCTCCTGACCTAAACGGCTTTATATTTCAAGGAGAGTTCAGTGAGACGACAGCTTATCGCGGTGATCGAGTTTGAAGAGTTCAACCTTGATGGTATCGAGTCCGACGACGCCAGGGTCGTATCGGAATACATTGACGAGTGGTCGGATGGCGACCTATCCCTCGGGCTTCCGCTTGTAGCAGTTGCCTACGAAGTGTGTGACAACGAAGGCAATGTTCAAGGGATTGCCTTCATCGCGGAAGACCTCGCGTGATGGTCACGATCACGAACGAGGCTATTGCCGCTGGGGTCACGGCTGCGGGCAAGATGGGATTCCTCGTAACGCATACGGTTATGGCCCCGATCCTCGAAGCTGCGTTCAAGGCGCAGTTCGGCCCCGATGTCGGGATGGAGGACGAGTCCTATAAGCTCTTCAAGATAGAGAGAGAGCTTGCGGCAATTGGGCCGATGGTCCAGCAGATTGCTGGGTGGGTCAACACGAATGGTCCAGCCTTGGAACAAGTTATCGCTGATGGCTACCATCCATCAAAAGAGGAACCCTATGCCAATTATTGATGCGATCATTGCCGTCGCGGCCATTGTGGGCTGGTATCTCTTCTGGGATTGGGTCGTCAAGGTTCTCTGGAACGTGTTTGGTGTCTCGATTGTCGAAATGCAGCGGCTGATGAGGGGAGAATGACATGGATGACTTCGGACTTGGGTACGTCGGCGACTGGTTGGACGACCCTGACGAGGACGATCACGAAGTTGCTGTCCCCGAGGGGACTCTTGCCGAGTTGGAGGGGTTCTCCATCTTTGAGCTTGAGGGCGAGGATGAGGAGGATGATTGGTTCGGAGAGCAGGACTGGGCTTTCGAAGACGAGGAAGGGCCGGAGTCTGTCGCAGAAGTCGAGGGCTATTGAAACTGCGCTTTGGCGACTTGGATAGGTCGGGACGTGATACCGTTTCCGGCCTGATCCTGGGGTACGAGGCTGATGCCTTGCAAGGTATCAAAAAGATCGAACAGATCGAGCGAGCGTGCCTGTGGCGAAGGCGGGGGTGGTCGAAAATGATGTATCATTATCACATCCTGGCAATCTTTATTGGCTACGCCCAGGCTCGTCGCAAGTCACGGACTATCGAGCTTCCAGGGATGGGCGGATACTGATGGCAGAAGACATGACCTATCTCGAAATATCGAGGGATCAGGAACACGACACGGAATCCCTGATCGTGCTCTTGACGCATTTCTCTGATGCGTATGTAGACTTCGATGCGTGCCCGGATGTCGATGAGGTCAGCGAGATATCTTCCTGGACGAACTGTGTCATGCAGTTTGGGTCGCTCTTGGAAGATCAGTACGGACGACCAACGACCCGAGACATGTTCCGGGACGCATGGGAGGCGGTGAAGTCCTGATGACTCTAAACCTAATGCTCCAGACTATTGCCAAGAACATGGCTGACGACTGGCTTCGCTGTCTGGATATTCAAGATGATATCCGGTCTGCGTATGAAAACGGCCCGTGGCGTTATTCCTCGGAAGAGGTTGCCGAGATGTGGGTCGAGCTTACGGAGCGGAGCGAGGATTTGAAGCTTCGTACTGCGGCCTTGAAGGCGGTATACGATCCGAGTGTGGCAATGGCCGTCTTCGGGGAAGTGGCCGATCTTGTCATCATTGAGATGACATAATGACCTACACACGCGAGGCTTGGGGCTCCCCTGAACATGAGGATCAGGCGCAACGGTTTTTGGAAGAGATGATTTTTGCTCCACCGACGTTTCGCCACTCTCTTGACAATTCGATTCAGATAGACTATGGTGAATGCATGAAGCGGCTGGAGAGTATCGTCATGGCTGCGATTCTTGAGCACGAGTATCGCGAAGCCTACGGAGGAAGGGAGGAAGGAGTGTAGTGGGGCGCAAGCACCTCACACCTGCCGAGAAGCAAAAGATCAGGAGGTCTTATGCCCAGGGCACCGCCATTCCAAGCATCCTGAATACCTACAACATCAGCCGGTATACGCTCTACCATGTCGTGACGAAACTGCGGGGGCCGAAGCCTCGGAAACCAAACGAGGAGAGACGGAATGCGATAGCCACCTTGAACTACCGTGGCTACAGTGACCTCAAGATTGCGGACAAGTTGGGCATAGACCCAGCGACCGTCTGCCGACACAGGAATAAAATGGGATTGCCGGTCATCCCGGCGAATGAACGAAGGAGCTGACAGATGGTAAAGTTGATTGTTGGCGGCGGTGCAGACGAAACATTCGAAGAACTCCCGAAGATGAACGATGTCACGCTCTTGCTGGTGGCGGCAGACTTCTTCGCGGCGGACGAAGAATATTCCGACCGCCTCAAGTTCATCTTCAAGATCGAGGACGTGCCGGACGAGGAGCACGAAGTCCATGTCGGGAAGGAGCACTGGGTCTACGCCAACATGCCAGCCGGGAAGACCGGCAAGCTCAAGTCGAACAGCAATCTCTACAAGATTCTTGAGGGTCTGAGCGGTGGCGACTTCGATCCCGAAGACGAAATCGACACCGACGAATACGTTGGCAAGAAGTTCATCGGCGACTTCAAGCGCGAACAGCGCCAAGAAAAAGTGGGTCCAGGCAAGTTCGCACCGAAGTTCGACGCAGAAGGGAAGCCAGTGAAGAAGACGGTGCTACGCAATCTGCGCCCACTTCGTCCGGCACGAACGTTACGGCCCAAGGCCGAGCCGGTTCAGGCCGAGCACGACTGGGGTGACGACGACTAGCTCAAGAAACTGAACAGGTAGGATGACCACCGGGCCTAGCCATATGGCTAGGCCCGGTGCCTTATGGAGGATCGATGACCGATCTAACACCGGCACACAAGATGGCTCGCACGGCCCACAAGAATGGTTTGTGCGTCGTACCACCGAAAGGAGATGGCTCGAAGGCTCCCGCATCGTTCTGGAAAGACTATCAGACAGAGCGACCGGAACCTGCCCAGATCGACCGATGGTACGAGAGTGGCCGCGAGGGCATCGGTGTCGTGTGTGGCACGGTCAGCGGCAATCTCACGATGTTGGAGTGTGAAAATGAGGACACCTGGAACCTCTTGGTGGATAATGCAGGCGGCATCGGTCTTGATGAACTTCTGGGCCGTATTTCGGACGGATGGATGGAAAAGACGCCAGGCGGTGGTATCCATGTGTACTACCGCTGTGAAGATTGCCGTGGAAACAAGAAGTTGGCTCGCCGAAAGGTCGATGAAGGAATCCAAGTCCTCATCGAGACGAGGGGCGAGGGTGGATACACCATCATATCTCCATCGTCGGGGACGACGCACCCAACCGGCAACGATTACGTACTGGTAAGCGGTGGTCCGAAGACCATCGAAACGATTACGCCTGACGACCAGCACGACCTCTGGCAACTGTGCCAAGTGTTCGATGAGGTCGATGTCGTCAAGGCAGAGGAGCCTACCTATGTCGGCTTGCTACGTCCAGGGGATGATTACAATAACCGTGCGAGTTGGCGAGACATTCTCGAACCCCACGGATGGAGATTCCTCTTCGAGCGAGGAGGAGTCTGGTATCTCCGGCGTCCTGGGAAGGATCGAGGCGTCTCGGCTACGGTCAATTGGGGAGGATTTGATTGCCTTCGCAACTTCTCTTCAAGTACAGCCCTTGACACACGTATGTACACAAAGTTTGGAGTCTATACGGTGCTCAATCACCGAGGAGACTTTCGAGAGGCAGCGAAACTACTCGCCTCGAAGGGATATGGAAGTCGAGAGCGTCTTGCGAGTGCCGGTGGGGAGGAGCCTGAGCCAGTTCCACAGTGGCGCACACCCGACTCATTGGAGCGACCCGGATTCCCCAGCTTCCCCCTTCATCACTTCCCCCATGCCATCAGGGACTTCTGTCGAGCCGTCAGCGAGAGTGTTCAAGTCCCCTACGACTATCCAGCACTCACTATCTTGGGAGCCCTCTCTGTCGCTGCTAGGGGCCGTTACGAGGTTCTGGTCCAGGGTACGAGCCACCGAGAACCCTTAGTCCTCCAGACAGTCCTCTTCGCGGACTCGGGGACACGTAAGTCTAACTCGTTCGCCATCGTCAAGAAGCCGCTGACGAGGTACGAGCGAGAGCAGCGGCGATTCGATGAAGTCCAACTGGCGGCGTGGGAAATCGAGTTCGAGCTTGCTGAGAAGGAGGTGACGGCAGCCAAGCGCGGCAAGGGCGCGTTGCCAATGGTCATCGAATCGATGGTTCGCGACCTCGATGACATCAAGCGGCGACGGCCTATCGTGACTCGGCTTATTGCCGATGACGTGACGCCCGAACGCTTGGGGACGATCATCGTCGAACAGAATGGCCCCATCGGGGTCATGGCCCCGGAAGGAGGCTTCTTTGGCAACATCTCGGGGCGATACAATCAGGGTATTCCCAATATGGAGTATGTCCTACGGGGTCATAACGGTGAACCGCTCATCATCGACCGGATGGGTCGCGAAGCAATGGTCTACGCGGCGTTTGTTACCCTTGCCATCTCGCTTCAACCGGAAATCGTCAATGAGCTTGCATCTGTGCCCGGTTTCCGAGGAAAAGGAATGGCAGCCCGTCTTTTGCCATCTTTCCCTGCCAGTCCGGTCGGCCAGCGAGACGTGCGCAAGAGCAAGGCGATCCCGCTTGAAGAGGAGGTCCGATGGTCGAGTATCTTGACGACGATCTTGAACCAAGCGGAGGAGGCCACTGTATCCGAGTGGGGCGAGTACGCTCCATACGTCTTGGTCCTATCAAGCGAGGCGAAGGAACTGTACTACCTGTATTCGGAACATGTGGAGAGACAGCTTTCCAAGGGGGGTGGGCTTTCCACTATCCGCGACTGGGGTGGCAAAATGGTGGGACATGCCCTTCGGATAGCGGGCTTGTTCCATCTCGTTGAACGCGGTAGCGAGGCTATCGTCTATCCCATCAACAAGCAATCGCTGGCGGACGCTATTGGCGTCATGGAATACTTCGTGCCGCACGCTAAGTATCTCTTGGAGAAGATCGACGGCACGTCCTACGGTGAGCACCTAGGCGAGTTGATGAAGGTGCTCCAAGAGATACCGGAGCCTGTCTATCGAGCGTCGGTGACGAGTCGCCTTCGTTCGCATAAGCGGTTCAAGGGGAACAAGGAGTATATCAACGAAGCCCTTGACGAATTGGAGCTTCTAGGGTATCTTAGACTTACGCCGGAAGGAAGCAAGGTTCGGGTCGAGCTGAATCCTTCCATCGGCGGGATCACCACCTACGCGGCGTTCGATGTACCGGATGTTCTGGCTGATGCCTGGACGTTCACCTATCAGGAGGAAGCCGATGAAGATTGGTGACTTGAATCATTGGGCTGTTCACAAGCTCAACGCTCGAATCGATGAAGTTTCAGCCGAGCTTGAGTACGCCCAAGATGCGGTTGGAGGACTGTATCAAAACCTGGAGGATTACGAGGTCGAAGAGGCCAGTACCCAACTCTTTCACTTGCAATCAGCCCTGGAAGTGCTGGCTGATGATATCGATTACATTTGCAATCGACTTGAAGTCGAGAGAAAGAGTCTTGAGGGGGATGAGATAGAAGCCAAGAGTGACCCAGCATGACCGACTCGATCAACATTCGTGACGAGCTTGAGGCGTACGACTGGCTCCCCACGGACGGACAAAAGATCGTAGGTCTTCGGCTTGTCCGGTATGCAATCCAAATGACCTACCAGATCGAGCAGTTGGAGAAGTGGTTGGCTCGTGGTGACGACCTTTTGAGCGAGGAGTACGACGAACGACGCGAGGGGAAGTGGCTCGCGAAGCTCACGGAATACGAACTCTTGTGCGACATGCGCAAGGCGATCAGGGAGAAGGTGCTGGATGGCTGACGACACCAAGTATTTCGAGGTCATCGCGACGAACCGCCGGGGGGAGGCAATCGGACGTTTTTCGGCCATCAAAACCCGACCCGGAGCTGTCATTGTGAGCGTCGAAGAGTGGTCGGCGGGGGAGGTGCCACTTGATTCCGAGATTCAGGAGAGCGCCATGATCCTGAACGTTTCGCAGTTTCGCGCCTTCATCAAGTGGGGCAAGGAAGTAACGGGGGGCTAGATGCCGTTCTCGATCAAGGTCAAGGGCCAAGCACATGAGCCGCAAGAGTGGACGCGCCCTGCCGATGTGGAGGAGGCCACGCAGCAGTTGACTCACGCTGGTTGGCTGGCGTGGGAGAACTACAATGTCATGGCGGACTCCCGGCGACGTGCCATTGATCTGTGGGAGCGGCACGAGCGCCTTGGCCTTGAGATGGACGAGCGCGGTGTCGAGCACCCCAAGTACGGTTCGGCGTACAATAGGCTTTGCGGCTTCAAGGACGAGATTGTCGTGCATCAAGTCCGGTTCTTGACTTCCGAGCGAACGATGGACCTGTGCTGGAAGATGATGTCTCGTGACGAGCGGCGCGAAGATGGCATCGCCGAATACATTCAACAACCGGCCAGCAAACGACACGTTATGGGTCTGTGGCACTGGCCGTTCGCGACTGGCGATGTGCCAGATGAGGCATTTCACATGGGCAACACAGCCTTACTTATTGCCACGGCGCAACAGCGGTCGATCTATCTGGCCCAACGCCTTGGGAGAAGCGAAGATGAATAAGCACATGGTTCACAGCATCGATATGATGGTCAACCTTACCGTTCTCTGGGGCTTCAGCATGACGCTTGGTGCGTTCCTTGTTCTCTTCGTCTCTTATCCGTGGTGGATGGAAGGGTTCTTTTTTTTCTGCATGTTGACCCTGACATTGGCTACGCTCAAGGCGTTTGAAACAATGTGGGAGGTTGTTATGAGTTGTTATATGGGGGAGATTCTTGTGAGTTGTTATTTTGAGCAACGCCTTGGCCGAGAGGAGGAGGAAGATGTTTGAGATAGTTTTCTGGATTTTGGTTATCATTGCTTGTGTGGTATGCTATCTTGAGCTAAGAGATGGAGGACCGAATGGACCAGGACCGGGATCGTCTGCGTGAAGACTTGGAGGGGGCGGAGGACTGCTTGGTCTATCTTGGAAGGCTCAAGCCTGCCGAGGGAGATGATCGAGTCGCCGTTGCCGAGGCGTATAGTCGCCGCTTGATGGCGATAGAGGATGTCAAGTCGAGGATCAAGGAGATTCGGGAAGAGATTGCCGATCTTGATGGGAGGGGTCACGGTGACTGAGGACGTACAAGGGCCGAGTCGCGAGGATTCATTGCTGGCCTTCGCAGCTCGCATGATGTGGGTGGCGGAGCGTAGCATGGAGGTTGCCGGTAACTCATCCGGCGAGATAACGGCGGGCATCGCGGGAATGGCGGTATCCTGTGGCATCGTAGAAAAGGACTTTCTGGCTATTTGCATTGACCGGATGAAGTTCGATGAAATCATGCGCAAAGAGGCCGGGCTGGATGGCCCGGTCTTGAGCCGCGAAGTAGAGGGCGACGATGGGTAGCGCGAACTTTTGTCCGGTCTGTGGAGACATCGTTGGCGGCTGGCAAGAAGAGGGGCTTATGCTTTGCAAGTGCGATGACTCGATTGGGTATGAAGAGGGGCACGAGCACATGAGCGATGCGGATAGGCTTGTCGAGCAATTCGACTTCGCGATTGACGCGGTTGTCGAAGTTCGCAACTACATGCGCAACATCCAGGTCTATCTTTCCGAGATACCGCCGCAATCCTTGAATCCGGTAGACCGTGCTCGCGTCTTTCTGGCATCGGCGAGACTTACCGCAGAGTTGGAGGAATCATTTTCCAATGCCGACGACCACGAAGCCGAAGAAGCGGAACAAGTACGGAGCGATTCCAACGGTGGTGGACGGTATTCGGTTCCATTCGAAGCTGGAGGCAGCGAGGTATCGGGAACTCAGTGCCCGTTTGGCCCTTGGACGTATCACGAATCTGGACCGCCAGATAAGTTTTCCCGTTCACTGGCCTGGCATGGTGGAGAACAAGACGAGTTTGTTCTTCACGTACGTCGCTGACTTTACGTATATCAATGATGACGGCCAGTCTATCGTGGAGGATGTCAAGGGCAAGGTGCTTGGCGAGTTTCGCCTGAAAAGCAAGGGTGTCAAGTTCGCCCTCGACGTTGATGTCGCCATCGTCACCCGCAAGCGCGTCAATGGTCGGCTGCGCTGGCACTTCAACAAAGTGCCAGAACCCAAGGAGTATCTGGGGAGTCCATGAGGAGGACGCTATGGCTTACGGCGATGAGCGGCAGTCGGCATTCGAAAATGCCATCATCGAAGCTCAGGCGAGGAGGATCGAGAAACTTCTATCCCAACGAGAAAGGTTGCGAAACTGCATCCGGGTTCTTACTGGTCTTATGTCTATTTTCGCCAGCCATCTTGAGGCTGGAGACTTAGATGGTGACTGATACCCTCTAGAAATTGATCCAGGGGGTCAAGGCGCAACGGAATACCCTTCTATGGCTCCCAGGCCATAGAAGGGTATTCCGTTTCTTACAGACGATCCTACAGCTTCTCAGCGTCCGAACCGGGCTCGCTTCCATTCACCAACGCTGTAATACGGCGTAATGTGGTGATGGCTACTTCCGAGGACCACTCCAGGCATCGTGGGCTGCGTGAACAGAGAATAATGTCTTCGAGCGTACACGCTCCCGGTTTGAGTAGAGCCCGTAACGATGGCGACC
>JACDCK010000330.1 GCA_013817595.1 Pyrinomonadaceae bacterium
TGAACTTCCCGCACGCGCTCGCTTAATTCCTTGCGCCATTGGGGAACGGAGCTCCTCGAAACACCCGGAAACTCAATTAGCTTTGAAGTCGATTGATGATTTTGCGCGCCGTTTGACTCTGCTGCGCAAGTTTCAGCCATGTCTAAGCTCCCGGAGAGGGTCTCGTTAGCATTGGAGACGGCTTCACCGACTTTCTGGAGAGCGCCGCACGAGGGACATTGCATACCAGAGTGCCTCCGAAGGGGATCGTTTGAGCCCGCATTTAAGAGAAACGCAAACGGCTAAACCCAAGCTTAGTGACGAGTCCCGACACATCGTATCAGGAATTACTTTAAGTGGTCAACCAGAATTATTCAAGTGGTTGGAGTTGGCAATTTTGGTGTTTGAATTGCTGAACAAAATAGGCCTGTGGAAATCTAGTTTCAGAGAGGAGTACGTCCAGCGAAACCGGCCTCGACGTCGTGCCACCATTCCAATTCATCGCCTTCGCCGATTTGCCAGCACAGCAGCACTACTCTCCCATCTCGCAGGGAGGGAAAGTCGACCAGGCCGCGATTAAAGTCTTTAAGCTGAACTCCCAGCTCTTCAAGTTCGCCCGTTTGGGACGTTAGATCCATCAAAAGTTTCGCGTACTGCAAACCTTCCAACAGACCCCCGCCCCCTTGTTCAGCTCCTTCAACAGCTTTCTTTGCGCCATGTCGAAAGGCGGAGATTCGCTTGCGAGCACGTTGAATCCTACCCAGAATATTCCGGACAGTTGGCAGCAGCGCATTTGCTTCTTCAACGGTGAATATTTTCATCCCAGTGTCAAGGTTCTACGAGCCTTCAGTGGTCATCAGTAACCCGGATGAACTCGGTAGCCGCTCGGAACTCGTCTACTTCTTCGCTGATCTCTGCTTCGAGGACCACGCTAATCGCGGTCGGAAACGGGGGCGAAGAGTCTTCTTCTTGCAACTCCATGTGCTCGTGAATGAACGGTATCGGCACGTGCTCGTGTAGTTCACGCTCGTCGTACCGGTGACCGTGTGCAGCTTCCTTCCGCACCTTGTCCGCGATTTCACCCAGGTCGATGAAATAGTCTGCAACATCGATCAACTTGGGTGCGGTGTTCGAACGAAAGCCGGCAACTTCAACGCGACAACCCTTGTACGCGACTGCATTGACGGCATAGACGAAGTCTTCATCCCCCGACACCAGTACGGCTGTGTCATATCGGCCGGCGAGCGAAAGCATGTCTACGGCGATCTCTACGTCAAGATTTGCCTTGCGGGTGCCGTCATAAAACGTCTTCAGTTCCTTTTGCACTACGCGAAAGCCATTCCGTCTCATCCAAAGTAGAAAACCCTGCTGTCGCTCGGCTCCGATGTCAACTCCAGTATAAAAGAAGGCCCTCAACAAGCGGCCATCACCCAGGAGTACGCGGAGTAACTTGTTGTAGTCGATGTCGATGTTGTGGAAACGCGCGGCGTGAAAAAGGTTGTTACCATCAATGAACACGGCAACTCTGCCACGATTACCCAACTGCCATGAGATATTGTTAGTGGGATCAAAGTTGTGCATCTGATAAGCGCTCCGACATGAGTTTTTCCGATCATGGCCTAGGATGCGTTTTTGCGGGATTTTGGTCAAGTAAGCGGTGGTGTGGTGGGGTAGTGTCTTAATTTGCGTATTCCGCGCGGTTGCCACTCAATTACGAAACTGAGGAGCGACCGGGTCTGGATGGAATGGCTAATCTTTGGCTCTGAATGGAACTAGAACCGCAGCCCGTTGAAATCGGGAAAGTTAAAAAGCGTTCAACTGTTTTCCTACTTGAGTGAATCCAACAAGACCCGGTCGCTACCGCTCTTCGGTTCTGTAATTGAATTGGTCTATCAAGAGCTTAGCCTCTCAAGTTCAAACTAAGCCGCTACTCTGGGTGAGCGGATATCCGGATCCACTACCGGACAGCGATTATCTCGTCGTTAAGGGCGTCGCGTAGACGGTTTTAAACGCGGGTATGCAGCTGCTGGTGAGATTGAGCAAGCGCCTGTTAGCAGTGAAGTGGATTTGCAGCTTGCCAAAGTCGCCACTCAAGGAGTAGCGAAAAGCCCGCCGTTCGTATAGGGCGATCTTCGTCCGGTCGGGCCGATCTACCCGCTCAATAAGTGAGAGTTGGGAAGGATTTGATCCGATGAGAACGCGCCAGTCATTGATGAATCTGCGGAGTGCTTCTCTCGCTTCTAGGTTAAGTGGCGCCGTCGAATTTCGTCGCCAACTCTGCCTCGATAGAAACCTCTGGACCCGAGGTATAATCAGAATTCTTGGAGGAGTGGTTGCCGAAAGATAACGATACGCATAAGAGACAGAGACCTGCGGGCCGGTTGCCCCATCAGGAAGACGCCCAGCGAGACGACGCGAAGCATGATGACGACCCGCGTTCAATGTTCGAAGGCCCAGGCCACAAGATCTATGGACTAATCCCGGTGCTCGAGGCGCTCCGTGCGGGCCAGCGAGCAATTGATAGCATTACGATCGCTGAGGGAGCGCGACACGGGCGTCTGCGAGACTTGCTGGCGCTGGCAAAGCAGGCGAATGTACCCGTTCATCGCGTACCTCGAATCAGCCTCGATCGCTCCTTAAAGGAAACGATGCACCAGGGGGTTGTCGCCAGGACTGCTGCCGCCCGATACAGAGACGCAGATGAACTTCTCGAGTTAGTTGCTGCGAGAGTTGGCACGGAGC